>CACILY010000010.1 GCA_902587615.1 uncultured Prochlorococcus sp. | reverse complement strand
CTTTAGGAGAGACTGATCGTTTATTAACTCTACTGAGCAATCAAGAAGGAATTAGTCGTATTGCCATACCTGGCGCGAGAAAACCTAATAGCAGTCTTTCCGCTGCTGTACCCCTTTCATTT
Organism: uncultured Prochlorococcus sp.; assembly: GCA_902587615.1. Lineage (GTDB taxonomy): Bacteria > Cyanobacteriota > Cyanobacteriia > PCC-6307 > Cyanobiaceae > AG-402-N21. Next base: position 36,118 of record CACILY010000010.1, on the reverse strand, counting down.
CTTAATCTGCAAGTCGTAGGAAAGGCTGGTTTAAAAAGAGTAAAACAGATGAAAATTATTCGAAGCTATAGCAAATTAGGAGAAACATTGGAAACTCTTGCAGCAGCTCAAGCCCTTTCGGAATTAACTTTAATGCTGGTAGGAAACAATGACCCTCATCCTAATATTCTTGCAACTGTTTTGATTCATTTACAGCGTCTAGAAGAAGATCTAGGCAAAAAGCTCAATCAAAAAATTGTCTTAGCAAAAAGCATCCAATCTTGTGTTCATATCCTTGCTCTTGGAGGATACTGCCTCCCAATTCAAAAGTGCTGCAAAACAAACATAGAACTCAATCCGCCTATAGGAGAATGGGAATGGCGATGCAGCTTTCTTCCTCAAGAAGGTTTCGCAATAGGTTCACTACCAAATTCTCAAATACAATTAAATCCTTCAGAGCTGGCTTTACTTCAGAGGCTGATGAAGCCGACCCCCCCCTTTAACAAGAAAGGAGAGTTAATGGGACCTAAGCAAGTATGGATTAAACTTCTTACAATTCTAGAACATTGGATTAACTATCATTTACCTAAAAAAGTACATTCATTAGAAATACTTAGAGAGGTAATTATTAGCTCTGATTTTCAATCACCGACTAATAGTAAATGATTTAATTCGTGTATAACTTCAAATCTGTTGACACAAAGAATCATTATGATAAAGAATTGCCAAAAGGCCAGGGATTAATTTTTTTATTTAAATCGAAAAACTTTAGGAACCTATGGATAGGTCAATTTTTTTCGCAAGTAGCAGATAAATTCTATATTGTTTTAATGGTCTATTTAATAGCCGAATTTTGGATAAAATCAAACGATCAAAGTCTACTTTTAACTGATGGAATTACGTCTATCTTCCCAATTGAGTTTGAAACAAATTCTCAGAAAATAACAATTTTAGCGACCGGGATATATATCGTTAATACAATCCCCGCAATATTAATTGGAACAATTGCAGGAATAGCTTCTGACCGCTGGTCTAAAAAGAAAATAATGATTAGATGCAATACAAAAAAGGCTTTGCTTACTTTATTTTTACCTTTTTGTGTCATGAAATCTTCATACTTTATAGGAATAAATTCTGGTTACTGGGGCGCAATTATTATAACTTTCTTTTTTTCTGTATGTACTCAATTTTTCGCTCCTTCTGAACAGGCAACAATCCCTTTATTAGTACATAAAGAAAATCTAGTAGCAGCAAATTCTATATATCAAACAACCGCTATGGTGGCTATAATACTAGGCTTTGCGATTGGAGAACCAATTTTAACTATTTTAAAAAAATCCTTTTTATTCTTCGGTATTAACGGAGGAGAATTTCTTCTTCTACCTGCTTGTTACTTTATTGCAAATTTAGCAATTTCCTCAATTCATTTCAAAGAAGAAAAACGACATCAATTTCACACAAATCTGTTCAAAGAGCTAAACGAAGGTTTAATTCTCATCAGAAAAACCCCAACCGTACGATGGGCAATCATTAAGCTTGTAATTCTTTATTCTGTGTTAGCCGCACTATATGTAATAACAATTTTTCTTGCTTCTTCAATTGAATCATTAGGGCCAACAAAGTTCGGATCTCTTCTTGCTTTATGTGGGTTAGGGATTGGTTTTGGTGCAATTCTGCTGTCTCAACTTGGACATTTGTTTACTCTTAAAAAAATGATTTCTATTGGATCAGTTCTAATAATTTGCAGCCTTATTTTTATAGGCATTTTTCAAAACTCACTCTCTATTATTCTTACTGCTTGCTTCTTGCTGGGGCTTGGCGCAGCACTAATCGCCATCCCTGCACAAACAACTATTCAAAGAGATACACCTGAAAGAGAGCGAGGAAAAGTGTTTGGCCTCCAAAACAATTTGATCAATATCTCACTTACACTTCCCCTTGTCCTTGCGAGTACATTAGTAAATATCATTGGGCTACGCCCATTTTTATGGGGATTAGCAGCTATTTTGTTATTAACAACAGTTTTAGAAAAACCATAAAAACTGCTAAGTTATTATTTTCTATGGCTCCTAGGTGACACATATTGCCTGGCTAGGCAAAAAAACACCATTTTGCGGAAATGTCAGTTACGGCCTAAGCACCACAAAAGCTCTTAAGAGAAGAGGTCATCAAACAAGCTTTATTCACTTTGATAATCCTTCAAATCCTAGAAATAAAAAAACATCACTATTGGCGAACGATCCCGAAGTTAGCCTCCCTTATCTAATTAAATCGCAAGTCTATACAATCCCTTCGCCCAGAGCCCAAAGTGAGTTAAGACAATCACTACAAAGACTTAAACCAGACCTTGTACATGCAAGTTTAACCCTCTCTCCTCTTGACTTCAGACTACCTGATCTATGTCAACAGCTTAATGTTCCACTGATAGCAACATTTCACCCTGCTTTTGATTCGGGCCTTAGGACCCTAACCGCAAGTACACAACAACTTACTTATCAGCTCTATGCCCCATCTCTAGCAAAGTTTGAAAGAGTAATAGTTTTCTCAGAGATGCAAGCAGAAGTGCTGATAAAGCTAGGGGTAAAAGATCATCGCATCCAGGTTATACCTAATGGTATTGATCAAGATTTATGGCTACCTAGCAACCCTAATTCCCAAACACAAAAACAAATACTGGTGAGAAGTCTTCTTGGTACTGATCGTATTTTTTTATATATGGGAAGAATTGCTTCCGAGAAAAATGTCGAGGCACTTCTTCGTGCCTGGCGTCAGGTTGAAAAGAAAAATTGTCGACTAGTAATTGTAGGAGACGGTCCACTTCGACCAACTCTTGAAAACAATTCAATTGCAAATAATGACTCAGATGTTTTCTGGTGGGGATATGAAGATGATTTAGATACAAGAATCGCCTTGCTTCAGTGTTCAGAAGTATTTCTTCTTCCTAGCCTGGTAGAAGGCCTCTCTATTGCCTTGTTAGAAGCAATGTCCACTGGAACGGCATGCATAGCAACTGATGCAGGTGCTGATGGAAAAGTACTTGAGAATGGAGCCGGGATTGTTATCAACACAGAAGGAGTAACATCTCAATTAAAAACCTTACTACCAGTTTTAATAGATCAACCCCTGCTCACTTCAGAATTAGGAAAGAGAGCAAGACTCCGAGTCTTGGAGAGATACACAATGAAAAAAAATATTGATTCTCTAGAAAATCTTTATAGCGAATTACTTGGAGAATCAATAAGAATGCCTCTCATGCCAATTCCCGACTTCGTTCAGCAGCAGCAACAACAGCTTCAATCAACGCAGATCTCACACCAGCCATCTCAAGATGTCTCAAAGCTGCAATAGTTGTTCCTCCTGGGGACGTCACCATATCTTTTAATTGACCAGGGTGCAGATCTTTTTCCTTAAGCAAAAGAGCTGTTCCAAATAGTGTCATATGTGATAGTTGATGAGCTAATGAACGAGGCAATCCTGCTGCCACAGCACCATCAGCTAGTCCCTCTGCTATTAAAGCTATATAAGCTGGTCCAGAAGAAGTTAAAGCTAAGAAAGCATCAAGCTGGTGTTCTGGTAAATCGAAAACCTGACTAATGGGGCTAAAAATATCTTTTACTATTTTTTTATGGTGACTAGTCACTCCTTCTCCCCAAGACAATCCAGTAAGTCCAGCCTTAACTAAAACTGGAGTATTTGGTACTGCACGGACACAACAATGTCCTGGAAAATTTTTCTGAAGCTTATTTAATGTGACTCCAGCCAATACTGAAATCAATAATGGTTTCTCCTTAGAATTTCCATGAAAATCTTCTTTATAGGGACTCACAATATTATTTAATTGCTGAGGTTTAACCGCTAATAAATTTATAGGAGCTCGCCACACTTCTTGGGAGTCGTGATGATTAGAGTGAACTACCTTTACACCTAAAGGTAATTGATTGGAAACGACTGGAATACTTTCTTCTTTCCCAACAACTCCATAAACCTCTTCAGGAGTAAATTTACCTTCCTGAAACAAAGGTAAAAGGATCGCTTGGGCTATTCGCCCTAGCCCTATAACCCCAAGGGATAATACCACTTATTTATATTTAAAAAGCAGTGGCAATTGATTCTCCCCATGCTGGTTCTGGAGCAGGTGTCACATCTTTCGAAGAAGGTTCAGAAGTCTTATTACCTACAGTCGAAGGAGATGCTTCTTCTTGAAAAGAGTTAGTTACATTCACGCAACTCGGAGCAAAAAGGAAAATACTCTCCCCAACTCTTTCCTGATGGCCATCTATAGCAAAAGTACCACCAGCAACAAAATCCACAGCTCTTTGAGCCTGATCAGGCTCCATCATTGTCAGATTCAATATGACTGTTTTCCTCTCACGTATAGCCTGAATGGCTTTTGGCATTTCATCAAAACTTCTAGGTTCCATCAAGCTCACTTCAGATGAAGTATTTGATATTCCTGGCATACCAATAACATTATTTGAAGAAGAGGGTCCACGAAAATCAAAAGGATTGGATTCGGAAAGTGAAGCTAACTGTTTATTAGTGTTCTTTTGACTCCGACTTGGGACATCAAAGTCATCACCTGTTTCGTAATCGAGCTCATCAAAATCACTATCCAAATAGTCGTCACCAGCAACGACAGCACGAAGACGGGAAATAAGCGACACCTTTGTAATCCTCTCGGGATAATTGTGAAAGAGTTGGCTTGTTACCAACAAAAGGAGGTTCTTCTAAAAAAAGACTCAATCCTGATACTTAAATAACGTTAGTTTCTTGCAGGGGCAAGGCTTTCAATTGCTTTTATTGATATCTCTATGAAATCAAGTCCTTGCCAACCCTATCTCCAAACAAAAGAGAACCTATACGAATCCAAGTAGAACCAGCCTCTACTGCCTCTTCCCAATCCCGACTCATTCCCATTGAGCAATCTTTCAATCTCAATTGATTTGCAAGATTTCTGCAATCTTCAAATAAATCCTTTCTTTGCCTTTCATTAAGGTGAATAGGGGGTATTGTCATTAATCCCAGAATCAAAATATTCGGCAAATTTCGTAACAAGGTCCAATTACTCAAAAGATCCTGAGAGTCAAAACCACCTTTAGATGGATCATCTCGCAACTTAACTTGGAACATAATTTGTGGAATGCGTCCTTCTTCTCCTGAAATTCTTGAAATCCTTTGTGCAAGAGAAAGAGAATCTACAGAATGAATAACATCAAACACTTGCACAACGCCTCTAACCTTATTTGCTTGAATATGACCAATGAAATGCCATCTAATTTGGCTGAGATCATTTAATAGTCTTATCTTAGATTTTGCTTCTTGGAAGCGACTCTCTCCAAAATCTAATTGCCCTTGATTCGCAAGATGTCTAATAGATGAAGCCGAATGACCTTTGCTTACTGCCAACAATTGAACTTCCTCGGGTAGAAGTTCCTTAAATTCTTCTAGTCGATTGAGGAAAGTCAATTATCTAGGCAAAAGTCTGCTTATAAAGTTCTTGCCAACGATTAATCTCCAATGATTTCTGTCTTCTACACTGAGATAAATTCATCTCTGCATGATATCTAGCATCTAAATAAGGAATTACTTCGAATTGAGCACCTCTTGCTTCTAAAGTCACCAAGAAAAATATTTTCTGAGCATACAAAGTCGCATATACATCTCTACCTTTTCCTGCAGGCGAAACAAGGTATAACATCCCATAATTAGGATGATTGAGATAACGCTCAGCGTCCAATTTTCAATTGGATATTTAAAGAGAAACAATACCCAATCAATAAAGTGATGTCAGGTGATGTGTGTGTATCACAACGAACCAAAGACTATTCTCAATAGTAAAGTTGCAAAAAGCAAAAAGATAGAGACTGAATTAATTAAAGACAGTCTTATGAGACTGTCTTTAGGCCTGAAATATTCTGCAGGAAGCCAGGAGCTACTTCTTGCCAAAAGAGAGTCAGCCCCTTGCTCTGCTCTTAAAAGAATGTTGGCTAGCAATCTCTCTCCGATGGAGATAATCAAGCCTATAGAACCCTTAAGACCCAACTTCTTATAATTAACCGCTCTTGTGGCCAAAGATCTCATTAGATTCTGAAATTCTTCTTGAACTAAAGGAAGAAATCGTAATGAGAGAAGGAGCTGAAAACTAATCTTTTCCACAGGAAGTCCTAACTTTGAGAAAGGTGCTATGAACCATCTCAAAGCCCAAACCACATCTTCTGGACGTGTCGTTATTAACATAAGATTCACACAATGAACCACCGTAAATAGCAAGGTGGAGCTTTTGATCCCTAATTCGGCCGATCTTTGATCAATTACTAAAGGGCCAAGCACAAAATCAAATAACTTAATAGGACCTATTTTTATTAGCTCCCATTGAGAGCTGACTACTGTGGCATTTGGCAACTCATAAGAAGATCTAACAGACAAAGTTGCAGCAGTATCACTAGTTGGTAAAAACGTTGCTAACGCTCCAACCACAGAAGAAAGAATTAACAACAAGAGAAGAGAACGCCACCAGATCCTCAAAGGAAGGAAACTAAGAAAGGTAATTATTAAAAGAGCAAGAACGAGTCCTAACCTCCAAATAGAACCAGCCAGAATTGGACTAAGAAGAAATAACAAAACCCACAATAATTTCAACCTCGGATCAATCCTGCGTAACCAACTGGAACCTCCTGGCACATATTGACCTATAGGAACTTTACGTATCCAATCCATTCTTAAGAAGAAATATCGTTTTGCTGTTTAGCTAAATCTCTCTCTGCATCTCGTTTTTGCTTGCCTCTCCAAAATAATTTTATAGGAGTACCTTCAAAGCCAACTCCTTCCCTTAATTGCCTTTCAATATACCTCCGATAAGTATCTCCAAACAGTTTTGGATCATTAACAAAAAGAGTAAAGCTTGGAGGTCTAATTGCTACTTGAGTTCCATAATATAGTCGTCCTTGTCTACCTCCTCGGGATGTGGGAGGACTTCTCCAACTCAAAGCATCCTGAATTACTTCATTAACTACAGAAGTAGTTATCCTTTTACGATGTTGTTCAACAGCTAAAATGGCCAAAGCGAAGATACTATCTACTCTTTGATGAGTGAGTGCCGATGTAAATAACATCTCAGCCCAATCAAGAAAGTAAAGCTTTGAACGAAGTTCTTTTTCCATCAAGGCCATAGTATGGCTATCTTTTTCAACGGCATCCCATTTGTTAACCACAACTACACAAGCACGTCCAGACTGTTCAATTCTTCCAGCTAATCTTTGATCTTGTTCAGTTACACCATCAAGCGCATCAATAACTAATACGCAGATATCGCTGCGATTAATTGCTTTAAGGCTTCGATTTATCCCGAAAAACTCTGGTCCATAATTAACACTTCTTCTTCTTCTAATACCTGCTGTGTCAACTAATTTCCATATCTTGCCATGACTATTAATTCGCGTATCAATAGTATCTCTTGTAGTACCCCTAACACTACTCACTATAGATCTTTCTTCTCCGCAAATTGCATTTAATAAACTTGACTTTCCCACATTTGGTCTTCCTACAATAGCTAACTCAATTGGATCTTCCTCATCAACATCCTTTTCTTTAGGTGGTAAAAGTGATATTACCCGATCCAATAATTCTCCAGTACCAACTCCATGAATAGCTGACACTGGAAAGGGTTCTCCTAAACCCAATTTCCAAAACTCTGCGGCCATAGACAATCCTTGCTCAGGAGACTCACACTTATTAACTGCTAACAAAACTTGGCAAGGATAAGGCCTCAACCACTCAGCTATTGATTCATCAGCAGCAGTAATACCTTGTTGACCATCAACTAAAAGCAAGGCCAGAGAAGCTTCTGTTAATGCCAATTTTGCCTGTTCTCTAATCTCAGGAAGAAATTCACTATCATCATCAAAGACCAATCCGCCAGTATCTACAACTTTAAAGTTTCGATCTCTCCAAAACCCCTCTTGATAAGTTCTATCTCGTGTTACGCCAGGCTGATCATGAACAATCGCCTCTCTGCTTTGGCATAAACGATTTATCAATGTCGACTTACCGACATTTGGACGCCCAATTATGGCAACAATAGGACGCACCAAATCACCTCAATCAAGAAAAACTACTTTCCCTTTATAGACCAAGATGAGTCTATTTTTTCTTCATACTCCCTATAAAAAGTTGTAACTCTGAAATTAGAGAAAGAAAATCAAGTTCAGACAGTCAAAATTACCCAAAATATTACATCCAAAAAAGTGGGATATTTAATGTTCAATTAAAGTAGTGAGATTCTATTTCAAAAAATATAACGATGAGATGATTATTGGTCTTGCTCCCTACATGCCCAGCCAAATTAGTTGTTCAAGAAACTTATAAGTCAACCACCATTAAAGTAATGAGACCCCCTCAATCTCAAATAACTCTTCCTGGAAGGGGAATAAGTAGAACACTCAATTCAATCGTATTACAATCTCCTCTTGCAGGGATTACTGATCAAGTTTTTAGGAAGCTTGTCAGAAGATGGGCACCAGATTGCCTACTATTCACTGAAATGGTGAATGCAAGCCATTGGGGACCTCAAAACAACTGGCAAAAGATGAGGGACTTATCTAGCGAGGAAGGTCCTGTTGGCGTTCAACTTTTTGATCATCGACCACAAGCTTTGGTCGAAGCAGCTCAAAAAGCAGAAGATTTTGGAGCATTCCTAATAGATATAAATATGGGCTGCCCTGCCAAAAAAATTGCTCGAAAAGGAGGAGGTAGTGCCTTATTAAAAGATCCACTGCTAGCGGCTCAAATAGTTAAAGATGTTTCAAATGCTGTAAGAATCCCAGTTACAGTTAAGGCTCGTCTTGGTTGGTGTGAAAAGTCCTCTGACCCTATAAATCTAGGTCGTCTTCTACAAGATGCTGGCGCGCAACTTCTAACTTTACATGGAAGAACTAAAACACAAAGGTTTAAAGGAAATGCAAATTGGTCCGCAATAAACGAAGTGAAGAAATCTTTGAAAATTCCTCTTATTGCAAATGGAGATATCAGTAATTGCAATGACGCCTTTCGCTGCCTAAATATCACTCAAGCTGATGGAGTAATGATAGGCCGGGCAAGCATACGTGCACCTTGGATTGTGGGGCAAATTAATTCATTTCTACAAAAGAAGAAGCCTATTCAAACACCTGGGGGGAAAGAAAGAATACTGATTTCTATTGAATTACTGAATAATCTTTTAGAGATTTATGGATCTGGCGGCCTGTTTATTTCACGCAAATATATAAAATCTATCTGCACCGGATTCCAAGGGTCGAGTCATCTTTGCAATTCTTTAATTAGAGCAGATACACCTAGAAAAGCTATTGCAATTTTAGAAAATTCTCTTTTAGATTTTAATTAATCAACGATTTAAGGTATAACATCAGGCCAATCCTGACGAATAATCAATAATGAAAAGTATTCAATTTGATTTTCATTAACTTTGCTAGCTAAAACGACTCTCTCATCAGGGAAACCAACACGCTTAACAAATAAAGTCATATCAAGAAGCTTCATTTGATCCAATAAAGGTCTTAACCATAGCCATTTTTTTCCTAATTTCATTAAAACAAGTACTCTTTGATTGGATTTCGCTTCAATAAGTACTTCTTTTAAGTCTTCAGATTTATCTGGCGTAGGAAGGATAAGAAGCTGCTCATTTTGTAATGCTAAAGGCAGTTTACCAACTGCTGCTGCTGCAGAAAAAGAATTAATACCTGGAATAATTTTTATTGAACATTGAGGATAATCTTTTCTTAATTGAAGCAGAATATAAGAACTCGTAGAAAATAATGAAACATCTCCTTGAGCAAGAAAAACAACTTTCTCACCTTCATCTATAGCCTGAAATATTTTTTTTGTAGCACCTTCCCAAGCATCTATCCTTGGCTGAACTTCTGAAACCATTGGGAATAGAAGTGGCAATCTCTTTGTTTTCTTTTGAATCCAAGAAGAAGCTATATTTTCAGCCATACTTTTTTCAATATCATGCGAGATTGGATAAGCCACTAGAGTTGCATTTTGTATAGCAGATACAGCCGCAAGAGTTAAAAGAGAAGGGTCTCCAGGACCAACTCCCACTATAGTTAAATCAATTTCATTCCTCACAGGAGAAAAAATTATATCGCCTGGAGAGGCTACTCTTTCTACTGATATTTTCTTTAATAGAAATAAAATAAGTCTTTTAAAATAATTCACTATCAAAACAAACCAGAAGGTATCTATAAAGCGATAGTAAAAACATAATATCTTTCAACTATGCATTCTTGGATAAGGATGTAATTCTGAAATAATTTTAGATTCAAAATGAGATAACTGATCTAGTCTTTGAATTAATTCTTTATACTCAAAACGTTCTTCTGCAAGTTTCCAATAAATTCCAAAGTGTCGCGCTTCACTTTTAAGCAAGTCTCCATATAAATTCCTTAATTCTTCATCAGGACTATTTAGAGCTAATAAAGACATTCTTTCGTGACTTCTTGCTTCTATTAAACCTGCAATAATAAAACTATCTAACATTCTATATGGCTCTTTACTTCTAATCTTTTTAGACAGACTTGAAGCATAAGGAGGAGCAGGCAATGGCTTTATATAAGTACCTCTTGAAAGAAGAATCCTTAAAACTCTTTCAAAATGTTCCAGCTCTTCTCTCGCTAATGGACTAAGAACTTCTGACAATCCAGGTTCACATAAATAGCGAAACATCAATTGAACTGCTAATCCTGCAGCTTTCCTTTCACAATGAGCATGATCTATAAGAACCTCAATGGGGTTTTCTATTGCTTGATTTAACCATGCTTCACTAGTTGAATTAACCAACCATTTAATTTTCCTTGTTGAGATATTTTTATTTATTAAATTCATAATATTTTTAATTATTAGATTCTCGTAAATAATTCAACAAGCCTTCCATAGCAAGCTGATAACTAAATGCCCCAAAGCCACATACTAAACCTACTGCTCCATCTGATAAAAAAGATTTATGTCGAAACTCTTCTCTCGCATAAGTATTAGTTAAATGCAATTCAATATATGGTATGTCTGTGCCTAACAATGCATCTCTTATAGCAATAGAAGTATGAGTCAAAGCCCCTGCATTTATTAGTATTCCATCAACTTTTCCTATCACATTATGAATCCGATCTATGATTTCGCCTTCACTATTACTTTGAAAGCAATCCAAAATCAAATCTTCTTTCTTTGCTTTCTCAATTAATTCTTTCTCTATCGATTCTAAAGAGTTTGAACCATATAACTCTGGTTCTCTTCGGCCTAATAGGTTTAAATTTGGGCCATTAATCAATAAGAAATGCATAATCTCTCGATCAAGAAGCTCTTAACGATAGTATCCATAAAGAACTTAAAAACCCAACAAATAGACATAATCCACCCCAATAGCTGATATTGTCTATCTGTTATGTGGGTCGGTGCCCGAGTGGTTAATGGGGGCGGACTGTAAATCCGCTGGCGCTGCCTACGTTGGTTCAAATCCAACCCGGCCCATAAAAAAGCCCTTGTAGCTCAGCGGTAGAGCACTCCCTTGGTAAGGGAGAGGTCTCGGGTTCAAGTCCCGACGAGGGCACTAGAATCTCGAATAATCAATTTTTCGCTTGTAAACTAAGAAGTTTGAGAAAGAGTTAAAAAGAGAAATCCAAATAATGGATATAAAGGCTAATTCCAACTCAGAGGGATTGGGAATTAAATTCAAAATCATTGTTGGTTCATCAGCCATTATTTTCAACGGGATAGTCTTTACTTGGTATTTCTTCTTCTCAGGTTTGAGGTAAATAAAAGGAATACTACTTCACTTTATTTCTGAGTTTTTTTGATCGGCCAACTCGCAAGCAAAATAATCAGCTCCCACTTCCAAGAAGTTTTAGAGTTTTTCTTTGGTTCTAAAAGTTCTCTTTATGTAAGAAGAGCCTGAAGAGATCCACTTTTACTTGCAAATTTCAAGAGACCTATGCCAATCTGTTCGATTAATTAATTAGATAAAATGACAGCACCAACTTTTATGAATGTTGTTCGCTTCCAGTTAAAGCCAGAATGCGTCGATCAATATTTTGAATTTCATGGAAAATTCATTTGCGAAGGTCTCAAGGAAAGATACATCTCTAAAACCGGAGAAGATAGTTATTGCTTTGTAGGACTTTGGGATAGTGAAGAAGCTCTCATTACTGCAAGACCCAAAATGCTTGCTCACTTGGATGAAGTAAGAGGGTTTATGAAAGAGTTATCACCTGAACTTGGGGTGACTGATCCTGTATCTGGAACCATTGTTGCCCATGGAAATGAACAACTAAGTTCTTACTAGATCTTCCACTATGCAGCATATTTTATAAAAGCTACTTGTTTACACCCTGAAAAGTTCCTCTGAGTTCATATTTAAAGCCCTTATACAACCTAAAAGCCTTTAAAACTTATTAGACTTCTTTTATGGATTAGAAATCTTCAAAAAAACATTTTACAAAAGAAAATCAGACATGTTCTTTAGATTTAATAGATCAAGCTGAAAAGAAAATGCAAAAATTCGATCAAAAGTTCAAAAGATGTACAGATAAACAGAAAGCCGCATGCCTATACAACGAATTTAATTTTTAAGGGGTATGTGCGGAAGATATGAGCTATTAACTAAATTTGAAGAACTGCCCTCTCTTTTAAAGAAAGACTTACCAAGATATTTTGAAGAGAAATACGCAGAACAAAAATTAATTAGACCAATGGACCCTGTCCTCGTAGTAAAGAACGAAGGCAAAACAACTACATCAATAATGCTCTGGGGTTTTATCTCTGAATGGGCTAAAGATCCTTTTCAACAAGAAAGACCAAAACCTTTTAATGCAAGAGCCGAGACAGTTAAAGAAAAAAAGTTATTTAGAGGAAGTTGGAGACATAAAAGATGTCTGATGCCTGCAAGTGCATTCTTTGAGAAAGGCCATCGCATTAGCAGAATAGACCAACAACCTTTTTGGTTGGGAGGAATTTGGAATAGATGGATGTCGCCTGAAGGAAGTGAGATAGAAAGTTGCTGCGTATTAACGACTGAACCCAACGAATTAGTTAAAACATTACATAACCGAATGCCTGTCATCATTCCAAATGGATCAGAAGAAGATTGGATGGCCTCGGTAAAAAATGGGCCTGAATTAAAAGCACTCGAATCATTATTGGGTAAATGGAATCCAAACGAATGGAAAGCAGAAACGATAAGCGAACCAACATCATCTCAAATGAGTTTGTTCTAAAGAATCTCTGAGTTATAAGAAATTCTTGATAATGTCGGGAAAGGATAAAATCCTCTCGCTTTTAAAACTTAGATTTCATGGTCAATCCACTAGAAAGTATAAAAACTTGGTTTTTCGAACTAATCGAAGATGCTGTAGGAGAAAAAACTATGAAAAAATATCAAGAAGAAATGAAAAAGAAAAATACGCCTCAAAGTCAAGACGAATAAATAAAAAAAAAATAGTTTTCTTTATGTCATACTTTTGATGCAAAAGGTAGGATCCAAAGCTTTCTACTAACAAAAAACATGACTATTTTTTTATCATGGACAAAAAGGGTGCAAAAGGTTATTGGATCACAACCTCAACAGTTATCAATCAAGAACTGTTTGCTGAATATGTAGAAAGAGTAGGGGTTTGGCTCAAGGACGTCGGTGGTAAAGTTTTCGCTAAAGATACCGAGCCTCAAGGGAAAGAGCGTACAGAGGGAGCAAACCTAGCAGTGATTTGTGAGTTTCCTTCTATGCGTGAAGCAGTTGAAGCTTATGAATCGGCCGAATATCAAGAGTTATCTGAAATTCGCAATGCTGCGACGGAAAATGCAACCTTCACAATTATGGAAGGTATGGATGAGGCAACAAAGCTAAGAAGAGCAATGGGTAAATAAATCCAATGAGCTGTGACTTAAAAACTTATCAGGAATTAATTACAAAAACTTGTATCTACATCAATATTCGGGATATTCAAATAGGTTCATTTCTATTTCATGTCTATAGATAATCTGGTACTTGTCATTTCTTCTATTGCAGTTATCACAACACCTTGTTTGATTGCACTAAATAATATTCGCGTGAACGCCGAAAATCTAAAGATAAACCCAATTAAAAGGGAACCGGTTGTAGTTGACTATATGACTTATGTCAGACAAAAATCTAAAGGTGATGTTGTTGATCAATCAATAGCAGAAAGGCTTTACATTCAAGATCTTGTTGCTTAACCAGCTTATCTATCGACTTTTCACTCCAGTCAAGAGCGAATATTGAGGTAAAAGTTCTTTAAAATAAATTTAATGGAATAAAAATGAATGTTGTGGACAATTGACTCAATACCCAATCAAGAAAGTCGTAACGCGTTAATTACTGGTGCAAATAGTGGCCTGGGCTTAGAAACTGCAAAGGCTTTATTAAAAAAAGGTGCCACAGTCATTCTTGGGTGTCGTTCCATCTATAAAGCGGAAACAACGGCGGAAAAACTTAGTAAAGAGATCCATTCTGGAAAGATTGAATGCTTAGAGATGGATTTATCAGATTTAAAATCAATCGACATAGCAGGGGATCAAATACTAGATAAATTCGACAAATTGGATCTTCTTATAAACAATGCTGGTCTAATGGCTCCGCCCCGAACATTAAGTAAGCAGGGATTGGAAATTCAATTTGCGGTAAATCATCTCAGCCATATGGCTTTAACTCTTAAATTGCTACCCCTACTAGCCAAACAACGAGGCGCAAGAATTGTCACCGTCTCTTCTGGGGCTCAATATTTAGGCAAAATCAACTGGCATGATCTTCAAGGGGAACAGCATTATGATCGATGGGCTTCTTATTCACAAAGCAAACTTGCTAATGTCATGTTCGCTATAGAACTTGACTTACGGTTGAAGAAATCAAATATCGAGATTGCTTCTCTTTCTGCTCATCCAGGTCTGGCTCGCACAAACTTACAACCCAAATCAATTGAAGCGAATGGCTCTTGGCAAGAAGCTATAGCTTATAAATTAATGGATCCTTTATTTCAAAGTTCATACATGGGATCACTACCTCAACTTATTGCAGCGACTGATCCCAATGCTAAAGGAGGTGAGCAATATGGTCCTCGTTTTAATTTCAGGGGCACACCCAAGCGTTGTCGAATAGCTCCATTAGCCTTAGAAAGAGAGGAAAGAGAAAAGCTGTGGGAAATAAGTGAACAACTCATCGGCAATTTAGTTGCGATAAGTATAGTGAAAAACATGTTGACCTAATTAAAAGTCTTTCGAAAGACCATACATTAATTTGCCAGGCAAATAGCAGAAAATATCCATTAACTCTTAGATGTTCTCACCTGGAAAACTCTGTCAATCATTCAGTGTCTAAAAAAATACTAAATGCAATCCAAAATTCAAAAAGGAACGTCAGCTGATTGTCCGATGAACAAAGACACCAGTTTCAAAATAATCCACATCACCAAAGCACCTTCTAAGACACCAAACCAATAAAGGGCATAGTTAGATATTCCAAGTTGACTTTGTGCTCGTTCAATAAAGGACCTATGCCAAGATATAAGCTTATGCATTTTTAATTTTTAATAATCATATTCAATATTAATACAGAGAAAAGGGGTCTTTTTCATTCCTTCGTGCGTTTCTGTCCGCAAAGGGGCATTGGAGCTGAAGGGAGCACAAAGCGACTCCAAGCCATTCTTACTACTGTAATTTCAAAAATAAAAAAACCTGCCCTAAAGCAGGTTTTTTGAAGAAATCTTGAGAGCGTGTTTCCTTGTTTCCACTTCTCAGAGGATCTCAACTCCTCACTGAGGGTATTTTTACCTATAATTGGATATTTTGCAAGCCATAAAAAAGGTGCCCTCATCGAGTAGCACCTAATAACGACAGTTGTGTGAGGAGTGTCGTATTTCCTTTCTACTCGATTCAAGAAACTTTTGTCACTACTTCGCGAAATATTTCTATAAACGCCTAGAGAGACTAGATTCGAAATACACACCCCTTTAACTATTTTCTTTCATATTGGAAGATTTTAAATTAGAACCGAAGCTCCAAATAAAGAAAATGCAAGTAAATCCAAGAAAAAAAATGATAAACAATACTCCAAGAAAAGATCCTGTCGAATGATCAACATTAAAATATTTAGATCCTTCATTAATAGCATTAGATATATATGAATTCATGACTCTCTCGTGAAAATAATAAAATAACTATAAGACCTAATCCTCAGAATATGGTGACATTTAATACAAACAAGTCCAATAAGAAATTAATCCAAAAGTTGTTTTTATTACTTCTGATTGTAATAAAATGGCAATATTTTGTTAAACCATATTAATTCCCTGATAAAAAAAGTTTAAAAACTACGCGCACTTGAATTGCTTGTATCTTCCAAAACTCTTACAGGATACTTTTTAGCCTGCCTCCATACTGCAGCTATAAGCAATGCAATAAAAGCAATTATTGGCAAGAAACTTAGAAGCTTCATAGTCAGAGGATCAATGGATAAAGACTGAATAGCCTTTAAAGGTATGTTAAATGGATAGCCAAATCCTTTACCTGTAAGCATAATTTGCATTAAGATCGATTCATCTTTTTCTAGCTTACTACTTTTGACAAACAAAAAACCGACTCTATGAAAGGTCTTTCTGTTGCCAAATCGTGTATTACCAAAATCTTGGATGTGATATATATAAGTACAATTAAATTAAAAATAAATAGATCTTTTCTTAATTGAAGTGAAAACTTTAAGTGAATTATACAGTAACTATATCTTAAACAAAACTCATAATCATCTAAAATTATTTAAGAAGGGCTTTCATGACTATATAACAAATATTATCTTTATTTACACTTTTCTAGTCGGAATCATAAAAACCCTTTAATGATATTAGTTTTAAAGTTATAACAAAAAGTAATCTCCAGAAAAAGAAATTTATGTTTTTACTACTGTTGATCTACGGAGCTATGTGGTGAGAGTCTTATTTTGAGAAAGAATCATAAGAACCACTTCAATTAGATATTAATAATTATGATTATCAGATTTATCTAAAAATAATCGGACAATAGAACTCAAATGAACAGTCTCAGAAATAAGAAAATTTTGTAATTATATAAATATATGAATCAGTTGAAAAAGAATTCAATCTCCTTTTCCCTTAAGCCTTCCCATCCTGCTTCAGTAAGACGTTTGTTGAGTATATCTTTATCAAAATGTTTTGCACCAGAACGAACAATTCTATTTCTCATTGATTTCTTGACTCCGCTTCTTTGTCTAGCCCCTTCTTTTGCCATTACTTCTTTATATAGGCTCAACATCTCAATAGGTATTGGACTTCCGTCCAAATCTACCCCTGCTTGGATAGCTTTATCAATTGCATCAGGTCCAGAAAAATCCATATCTAGTTAAATCATTCATTCACCATATTAATAGTGCTACTTGAGTAAAAGTAGTCTTACTCAATTAATGGATCACTTATCTCCAGGAAATTCTCAGTTAGGTTAGAAAACCTTAAAGGATGGACTAAATGGTCCACTAGAAAATCCACTAACGCCTCCACTTCCATCTGGGAGAACTGTCATTCCTCTATCAGTAATTGAGAAGTTAACATGTAAGCCCTCTGTGCTCTCTTTTATGACTACAGGTTGGTCTGGCTTAAAGACACCAAACAACCTAGTTGAGCTTCCACATGAAGTATCCCCAACATAAGTACCAACGGAATTGTACTTATCTTTTCTAAAGACATCCTTTGTCGACGGGTCTTCATATTTTCCATATGTACCTGAAGGCTTTGCTAGTACAGCTTTCATAGTTCCAGTTATACCCGTTGTAAATACTTCTGACCCAGCTAATTCAATATCTCCTGGAGTGCTATTACACGTTCTACCATTACTAAAATCTAAAAGATCTTCATCCCATGCAGATTCAGTACATCCTCCTGCACTTGTAACATCTCCTGTTCCAATTGAGCAATATTTGGTAGAACCTGTGTCATAAGAACCTGCTATGCCAAAAGTATTATCAATTTTGATATAAGCATATGAATACCTTCCCACTGATGGTCTTAAAGCCAAACCGGTCAAAGCATGCTCACCACTCCCTACAGCTAAATTAACTTTCACACCTCCGCCGTTAGGTGAAACAAATGTAGCCTGACAAGTCGACTCATCTATGAGTGAATCGGTTCTTATATTGTCGTCTCCATCTAGATATGTTCCATTAAGAGGATCTTCCCAACAAAGTCCCATCTCATAAACGTTTATGACATATCTAGTTGGAGTTATATAGCAATTAGCAGTAACACTTCCTGAACAAGCCTCTGCATTAGCAGCATTGTTAGGAGCCAATAAACAAGCTCCTACAGAAAAGCCCAATCCCAAAACAACTTTTAAGTTTTCTTTTGTAATTAATTTCATGTTTTGAATAGCAATTAAGTTAATGGAAATAAGAAAGAAAATGGACTTAGCATCAGGAGCCTTCAGCTCTATTAGTAAAATCGCCAGTAGAACGTTCAATTAGAACATCATAAGTACGTCTAACAGGCTGAGTCATTTGAGTGATAATATTTTCTTTAAAGTTGTTCTTCTCGAAAACAACAGGTTGACTTGTGAAGTTAACTCTCACACCAACAAAATATTCGTCCAATCCAGGTAAGTCGTCATTGACTGTGATAGAAGTTGGTGACAACTCATTAGAAACCCAAGCTTCTAAATTGACATGTTTAGAAGCTTGCCAGTTCAAAGAGACTTCTCCTCCATTATTGTCCTGCGTATGGTGATAATCCCAATTAAAACCTCTTACAAATACACCTAGCTCAGGATACTCAGGAATTCGATAACCAATTTCAACATCCCAACCAGGAACAACACGATCTATGTAATCGACTCCATCAACGGTTACATCTTTTTTTCCAGTGGCTGCAATATACCAGTTGTTGCGCAATTCCAAATGCTTCCATAAATACTCACCTCCCAGACCAATTCGACTATGGCTAGTGCGACTACTCTCCACTATACGATGATCCCAAAAAACATTACCTCCATACATCGTTTGGTCATCAGGACGATTTCTAAGACCGAAACCAACATTTATTGTTGAACCATCCATCTCACCACTACCAGTGTATTTAGCCTGTGAAAACAACAATCTTTTCAAATCACCCTCATCATCATTAATAGCCTTAAGCTTCATCAAACTATCAACCGAAACACTTGCGCTTTCATCACTACCACCTGCAGTAATAGAAAGACTAGTTTGAGCAAAGAAAGGGATTCTTTGAATCTGATCATTTATATACCCATTACCAGAATTATGTATTCCTGCAACCAAAAAACTCGTTGCATCATTTTTCATCACATCAGTGTAATCACTAAATTGAGCGTCATTGTTTAGCATTGGGACAAAACGCTGGGAATAAATGGCCCCATTTTGCACCCATTTTTCAACGTTATTATTAGGTTCATAAGCACTTTCAGGTCCAATACAATCAACAGATCGAGGATCCTCAAATAAATTGCACTTCGCGGAATTTGTATTACTTTTACTTTTTTTAACTGCAAATTCTTTCTCAAATTCCACTTCTTTAGAGCTACCAGTAAAAACTTGTCCTGAATCTTCTGATTTTATCTCTAAAGGACTAAATGGCTTTGAATTTGCAACAGCGACCGAGCTAGCAATTAAAGCAAATGCGAAAATAAGGTTCTTTTCCCAAAAGTAAGATTTCAACATTAACCTCTTATTCAATGCAATAATCAACTTTTAGAGATCTAAGGTCAAGGGGAAATAGGCAGATTTCCAAATGGCTACTCCTAGATAGCTCGGGATAAAGTTCTAGAATTCACCGGAATTATACAAAAAGAATAAAAGTTAAGTGGCAATATTAAGTGAATGGGACTTATTTGGTGACGAACTAATCATTAGCTGTAGATACAAAAAACAGAAAAGGAACTAGAAAAATTTAAATTGAAAAAGAGATTTCATGAATTTATGTTCATGAAATCTCTCAGAGGAAAGTGTCCCTAAATCAAATTAGCTACATCAAAATACTTTAATGATGAGTACACCAGATAGCACATGTTGTAGTTACAACAGCGACCACAACACCACCCCACTTAATAACCTTTTGAGGTGCATTAAAAGTAGTAGCAACTAATATTGCAGCAAGATTAACTACAATCAGTTGATCAGTAGAAACATTTGTGCCAAAAGGGCCTGATGTAGCAATGAAGTTCATAATCACAAAAGAAAACCATGCCAAATAAACATAGTCGTTAAATGATCATGGCAACAACATGCAAGCAATCTTGAGTAACATTACATTCAGAGCGTAAATTGAGTATGGAATTAGCTCAGAAAATGAGTACTCAAATTTTAGAAAGCTCTACCAACATCAGTTTTTGAATCAATGTGATTATTCCACTCTCTTGTGAAGTCCCTTGCAAATAAATCTAATCTGTTTCTTAAAGGTACAAGAACCTCACTTCTAAAACAATTAAGCGGATTTACAACTTCACTATTAACCCAACAGGCAAGTGGGTCTAAAACATAGGTATTACCTTGCTCTCGACTACTTTTAATAAGAATCAACGATAAAGCTCCAAACCAACCCACAACGCAAAAGGTAAGGATATAAAAAGCAATGCACAAATTAGTTGTACACATAATTAATTCATAAGAGATGATGTCTAAAAAATAGTAGATATTCTGAGTAGGTCAATAGTTAAAAATAGCTACTTTAAGTTCGTTCTATTTTCTTTCTGAGTTCCTTGAATTACTTGGGAGGCAAAAAAGTTGGTTCTTTCATCATACTTCCTCACCCTAGATATCTTCGCCTTACTGGCAAAGCAATCATCAACTAAATTATCCAATGCTTTCGAGTCCATTAAAAGCCAATCAAATATGCAAAATATGTAGCAAAGTCATATCTATTCAAGTCCGTCTTAACAAAGCGTCTTCTAAAAACATCGTGAAACATCTAGCCGAGATTAAAGGCATTTTCATAATCGGAACAATAATGTCTACGTATTTTCTTAATTTGAAAGTATCTTCATTCAAGCATCCTCTTTAGAAATAACTTCTGTATCAACAACATCATGGGAATTAACAAAATCATTTGTTTTCTTATCAATCCAACTATTAATTCCAGCAACGTGAGGTTGTGATCCGCTATAAATAAAAACAACAGTGGGCACAAAGTTAATTAAACCAACTAGTGGACTTCTAAAAATGAATCGTCCAGCTTTTATATTCAAAAGAATAATGAAAATTGACGGAATTAATATACTGATAATGACCTTTATAGCTTCCGCCCAGCCAATACGATTGGTCCACCAAATTGCAGCCAGATCAAATACGTATAGTAAGAGGTATATAATGAAGATATGAAAGAGAGATTATCCTTTAAAACGATTATATTGAAAGAAAAAGTCTTATTTTTCTAATTTCAATAATGAGTAAATTAAAAGCTATATATCATATAAAAGTTTAAAAAGTTTTTGTATCTCTAATTACAAAGTTATTTTTCGTTGTAAGACTAGATTCGGTAACTTCTATTCCATTAATTGCTGAGATTTCTCCTTCAATGCCTTCGAGTGTTAGCTGTTCAATAATTCCCTTTATAACTTCATCTTCTACTAGTTTTCTATCAATTCGGTTAGGAGTTATATTTTCAAACCATTTAGATGTTTTCTTTGCTACAACATCAGAAGCATTTGTAATTTTGAGGTAAATGGCCATGCAAATCCTTTTAGCTTAATTTTCATCCTTCATCAGCATATCGAATAAATCAGAAATTGTCTTATATAGTTGAAGAATGAAAAATAGTCTTACTTATTTTAATATATTTTAGAGACTGGTATTAATTCAAGCCTAGCTCTCTTGGAAGCTTTCTCTCATATAAAAAAGAAGTGTTTTCAAGATTATTTGTAGTCAAAGGCTTTTTTATTTCTTGATTATCTAAGTTATCCCGATCCTCTGATGGTTCTATAATAATTCCAAGCGGATTATCTCCATTATCCTCTTGAAGGGAAGGTTCATCTAATTGAGAATTGTCTATTTCATTCTTTACGAGTTCTTCTTCTTTCGGAATATTTTGAGGGGTGTTTTCTATTAATACTTTTGAAAGATCTAAGAAATCAATCGCGAACGATTTTTGACTTCGATACATATCTTTTACTAACAAGATAATTTCACTGGATTTCGAGGATTGAGAAATATATATATAAGCTGTCCAACTAGCGAAAATAAGTGAAATTAAAACTATAGAAACAAAGGCAAGATAAGCACTTCTAGCTATTTTCCTTAGCATAAAATTAAAAAGTCTATAAATAATCTAAGACAATAAATTTATTAGGCATTTTTTTTTACTTTCCTTCAAAAAGAAAGGCGACCGGTTCATTGCAACTAGATGAATAATCTTCTATTTCCGGTTTTTTATACCTATCCCTTCAAAAGTAAATCTCATTTAGGAATATCAACTCCTCCCGCTGGGGTCAAAAAATTGACTATTGCAGGCATTAAAACAAGAACTGTTATTAATCTAACTGCATGTAAAGCAGCAACAGCTGCCCCAACTCCATATTCCGCACCTACAAGACTCATTCCTATAGTTCCTCCAGGTGCTGCTCCTAATAAAGCTACGATTTTTTCTACTCCAAGGAATTTGCTCATTAATAATCCAACAACAACTCCTGTTACAAGAAGTGTAAAAGTTATCACTAATGCAGGTTTCCACAATAATTTTAATTCTCCTAATGTATCTCTATTGATTCCCGTCCCAATAACTGTCCCTATACCAACGCCTAATACTGTTTTTGTTCCTAAAGGCCAATCCGCCACCTCAAGCTGACCACTAATACTTAACAAACCCGCCCCTAAGATAGAACCTAAAAGTGGACCTCCCGGAAGTCCTGTTATCAGCATTAGAGAACCCAAAGCTGCACCTCCAAGGATGTAAAGGGTCAAAGTCACGAGAGAAGGCATTTAAGTAATTGAGAGATATCTCCAAGTTTGTCTCTTCTTGTATTGATTTATCAAGAGCCTGCTGCCAGAGAAACTGTAATAAATTTATTTCCATCAATGAATAAGCTCAGCCAAGCTCAACTAATAATATAAAAATCCTTACTAAAATTCTCTACAGTAAAGTTGCAAAAAAAGTTTCCTGAAAATAGTCTGAATCCTAACAAGGCTTAATCCTATTAAATTTTGATGACTGAAGCTAAACACAACACATTTGATTGGACAAAAATCTTTGCAGGAATTGCTCTTCTTTTTTGTACTTTTAGTCTCGTATTAATTACCATCACTTTAAGTCCCCTAGCTAAATGGGCTACTTATCAAAACACATGTGTTGAGCAAGAAAGTCAGAAAGCTCCTATCGAATGGGCTGTCAGAAAATGTAATGGAAGATCCAAGGTGTACCAAGTCAAGTGAAAGGAACAATGAAACAGAGCAAAAGATCTAAAAACAAGAGTACTGGTGTAGCTAGTAGCTCCTCGTAAAACCTATCCGCGATGCACCCAGTCAATGTATAAGCTTTTTTGAAAGTTTGTATATTAATTACCCATATGAATAATGGCTAAGCAATTTTGTTGAGTAACAGTCCCATCTTGAATGGCAATATTCTTTACGTTGGATGCCAATAAAGGAATTTAGCTCTTTAATACTTTCAACCGACTCATTTCAAATGAATCATGCATCAGCAACATATGTTGATTTCATTCAAACATTGGGATTGGTAGTGATTGTTGGATTTACGACCTATTCAATAAAACAGATTTTTTCACAATTTCAAAGAAAGACGGAGCAAATAGAGAAAGTAGAGATAAGAATTGAAGAATGAGAATAATTTTAACTCTATTTCTGGTCATAGTGATTTCTGTCCTGCCGGTATCAGGTCAGGCAGAAGACTCAGAACTTATGCCAAATAGTGATAATGGAAATCAGGCTCCCAAAGCAATAACGCAAGAAGAAATTGATACACTTTTTGGCCCAGAGCCATATCTTGGCCCAACCTCATGGCTTGACTCAAGACAAGATAAGGAGAAAGTGGGCGGTCAATAAGTTCTCTGGTAGCTATTTTGTCTTATGTTTGAGAATGAATGGATTCTGCTGCTGCAAGATAGAGCATATTTACAGAGTGATTTTTTGTGATAATGAGGGTCATGGAACTTCACTAAACTCTGAATAATGACTTAAATAAGCTATAAAGAAAAAAAATATTGAATGAACAAAGTCATTAATACTCCTTTAAAAAAAACAACCCAAAGCAAGCCATAATCACTTAATCTTAATTTCTTCTTATACCAAGAAATGAGTTTTTTATGCTTTTCAATGACGCTCATAAGTTAGCCAATAAGCATTTTATGTTTCAATTCTAACAATGGAAATAAATTAGGAATTATATTTTATATTCTTTTAATTTAAAACTAATAATTATATTCACATTGTATTGTACAGTTTCTATTTACGTAGAAATCGATTTACATCTCTATTTATAGATAGGAACAATGAAGTCTTCTGAATTAGCTAAAATTATCTGTAACTCTTTATCTTAAGTATCTTCGTATACTCATATTATATATCTTGATCAAGTGCTGACTATTCTTTAAAAATAAGTAGTAAAAAGGCATACTAAATAAAAAGTTTGTTATCAAAGGATTTTCCAATGACAAGAATTAACCTAATAAAGCCAAGTGAGTTATCAGATCAACACTTAATAGCTGAATATAGAGAGATTTTCATGGTGGGCTCAGCACTCCAACGCTCAATCAAATCAAAGCATTGGAAGAAGACAAAAGAAAACTTACCGAAAGAGTTCACCCTAAATACTGGACACGTCAAATTCTTCTATAACAAAGGAAAGTACTTACATGAAAGATATTTATATCTAATAGATGAAATGAAAAGTCGAGGAATGAAACCAGATCCAAAACGCATATTTAAAAAAGAGCAATGGCCGAATGATTTATATAAAGACTGGGAACCTAAAGATAAAGATCTTGAACTTATACGAAAAAGGATCGAAGAGAAAATCAATCAAAAACCCCACTGGTATAAATGGACAAAAGCAATCTAAAAGTAAAATAGACATACTAAGGTAATTGATCAAAACACTCTGATATAAAACTAATGTGGGTCTTAAAAAGCTAGATATCAATCAAAATTTCAATTCCTATGCATTATTTTCTTCCCAAAACTGGCAAACATCTTCTTTAATTAATGAAGAACTAAATTTATGAGACTAAAAAAGAAAAAATAGTATGAAGACTTGCCTTTAATTTCTGTACGATAATTTTAATATTCAAAATCACTCTATTGCAGCAAAAAAGTTAGATTAATTTAAAGGCAATTCTTTCCAATAGATTTTAAAAGTAATTTCCTTTTAAATGTCTTTCCATGCAAATGGTTTGGCAATCATTTCCTTCAGCTAAGTTTTCAACTGAACAATAAGTTATACATTCGAGATAATCATCTATAGCCTCACTTTGATTTTCAAAACTTCTGTTGAAATCGCATGTGTTCATAAAAGATCCTCCCATTTCTTTTTCCAATCTAGCCTTTTAAAACATTATTGGCATCAGCATTACTTCCTATCAATTACCCAATAGAATCTTTTACTCATATTCTGAAGAGAAGCCTCAGTTCATTTCCAGAAAAATATGGGCTAAAAATAAGATCAAAGAGATCGCAGTCTCATATAAGTATTTTTAGCTTGATAATTTTAGAGAGAAAGTTCCTTAATAATCCTGAATATGTGCAAAATCTAATTCCTCTTTGAAGAAAATTTGTAACCATATGTTGAAAAAATTTTATGAATAATAGCGTTGAATCATTTCATTCAGCATTTTGCGTATATGTTCATCCTCGGCATTCGTCTCTTCTTTTAATTTCTCACATGCACCCTTAACCTGCAGCCAAACAGCTTCCATTACTTCTCGTTCTTCTTCTGAGGGTTCCCATTTGGCTTTTGCCATACTAAAGATAATAGATAGAAAGTAAGAACCTTGCAAAGCACTAGCTACTCATTCAAATCTCTGAATTATTCAATGACTGAAGACAAACCACAAAGTCCTATGAAAGAGTTTTTAGATAAATTCTTTGATTTATGTAGGGATTATCAGGAAAAAATCCCACCAAAAAAAATTGCAGAAGTGTTAAGAGATTATGCAGACAGATTAGACGAATAATGAGTTTGGTCTCTTCTATAGCTCGTATTATCTTCTGCTCTCTTCCCTGCTTTGTATTTATCTATCCTTAACAACACCCCCCATTCTGAAGAGACAAGCCACACATCTATTTCTTATAAGTATCCTTTGTATCAAATAGGAAAAGTCGTCGAAAAAACTTCAACTTACCTGATCATTGGTCCAGAGTTTCGTAATGGTTTTTCTTCTGTTTTTTGATAACCCTAAAATGGTGACATGAATAATTCCAAACGTGCTTGCATTAGGTTTATGTGGTGTTGCTTTTAGCTATGTTGTTTTCACTTGCTAAACATAAAAAGCACATTGATTAAAGAAATCTCCTTAATGTCAGATTACCAAGTTGGATTAGATCCAACTATCAAAATTTTTATTGTCATTTCTGCAATAATTGGCCCATCAGCTATCGCAGCTGTCATTTTTCTCTTAAAGAGAATAGAAAAAAACGATCCAGGAAGAATTCGATGGAAGTGAGACCAGGGACAGTTCCTCTTGCAACTTTGGCAATTGTTTTTGCAATGCTTCAGGTTTGGTGGATTATGATAACAATTAAGAATGGAAGAGCAGCTGAAGAAGCTGTAGCAAATCGAAGAGCAGCAAAATCTCTACTCAAAGACCCCCTTAAAGATCAAAAAGAAAGGTTGGAGAATCTTCTGAAGAAATAACTCTTAGGGTTGACACCTATTTCTAACGTCAACTAAGTAGGGATATATGATGTAAGTTCACGTTGTGTAGCTCAGTCATAGTTATTCATTATTGGCAAAAGGAGAAGTTGCATTCAAAGTCAGCTTAAAATTATAGACTTAAATTGAACTACATTTCGGAAAAACAATATCCACTATTTTTGAATCAATAATCAAAATAATTTACTAAATATTATTCATGAACTAGTCATCAGATTAATTATCTTGAAGAGATTTATCTTTCTTTTGAGGTGTTTCTTCCTTCTCTGGTGACGCGTCATTGTTAGAGCTAAATACTACCGGAGTAATTGGAACAACATTTTGTGTAGGGGGAGATCCTGGTTGATCTTCAAGAATCGGGACGCCTTCAATCTCATCATTATTCTCAAAACCTTTAATCAAATACTTAAGAACATATAGAAGTAAAACGAATAAAGCAATTGGGAATATAAAATTCAAAAGGAGTTGATAGAGAATTATTCCTCCTACGCCTATAACTACAATAGCTATTAGGGTATTCGTGCTAATCTTCATTTTTTCCCTCTAAAGGTATATTAATTTAAGATGTATCTATAGTCCTAGAAACCAAGACTTCTTATTTCTTATCAAGAGTAGGTAATATAGAAAAATTTTCTAGTTAATTATTACTCTGAAATCTATTGAAAATATACTAGTCTAAAAGCTACTAATCCAGATCACGTAAAGGCAAAAACACCTAGTAAAAACTACTGAAGCAATAAAGCCGAGGTTTAAATACTTGAGCGTAAAAACGGATTTACAGTGTCCATTCTTTTCTAGTACACCAGGTATAGAGCTCTGGTGAAATCACATTGAGAACACACCAAGGCTTTAGGAGGGCTTTGGTGGGCAAAGCTCTCCGCAAAACAACAAGGTCATGCGATGGAAAATCAATTTTCAGAAAACAACCACAGTCAAAAAGATTGTTTTCAAAATAGAAAGCAAAATGAATTACAAAGAAGGTTTGTAACTTTGCAGTCAAGACGAAGTCAATTAGAACATGAGCTCAACACAATCAAATCCTTACTACTCTCAATAGGTAGCGAAATGGATAAATCTCTCACATACACTCAATTGCATAAACAATCTAAAAGTTACTAAAGAGTCGTTTTTCGGACTTAAAGTCATAAGTTACCTTTTGAATCACCTCATCTACTTGACCTTCATCTATATTTCTGGAATGACTACCTTTAGGTTAAACCTGTATATTGACTACTTTTGTTTAGATTCGAGTAAATTATGGAATCAGTAACTACATCTCTCAGAATGATTATTGAAGGACAAATGTATTCTTTCCTTATAAAGCTTCATTAGTTTAAATTTTTATAAAGGCAGAGGGAATGGGAAAGCATGGATAAGCAGCCAAGAACCAAGAAGAGCCAAGAAAGAACATTAATAAATCAATCGACGATCTCAAGTCTCATTTAAAAGAGTTCAATAAGGACTTGCATTAGAAGCTACACCATGAATGCATATCAAGTAACTATATAAGTAAAAAAAAAAGACTCATGTGTATTTATACGTGGTGAATTCCTTATACAACCTAAACTCCTTAAGCAAATCATGGATTTATCAAATAAAATTAAAAAGAGAATGACTCATGAAATTTGGAATCCGAAATAGAAATAACTCTCAGAGAGACACTAATTAATGCAGTTACTCAGATGGAGTCTTCTAGAAATCCTTCTACACGTCGTTGTATTTTTCAAGAATATAAAGAATGGTTAGGTAAAGATATAGATGATGATGTCTGGCTTTTACCTCAAGAGTGGAATAAACAAAATACTAAAGAGATTTAAAAATCGTCAAACTGATAATTCCTTAAAGTCATACTTATAAATCAATACCTCACCTAGCGTTTTTCATTTAAAGGTTAAGCATAAAAAAGATCTAATAGCTAATGAAGTAGTTTAAGCATAAAAAGTTTCTAATATTTATTACCAATCTGGATAAAGGAAATCATCTCCTAATGGTTCCTCATAGAAATAACCTGCATTAAGAGCCTCTTGATAAGAGTCAAGGAATTGGAGCAATGAATCTAATAGTGGCAATGGTTAAGGGACAATGAATGTCAAATGAAATAAGCATAGTCTAAGATTGAGAATCATTCGTTAAAACCTTAACCAAGTACAAGATCACACCGAGATATTGATAGCGGTAATTGCTACGAATAAAAAAGAATTACTAAACCCTTTTTCGAGTAATGGGACTCCCTTTCTTCTCTAGATAGATCTACACCAACTGCTAACCCTTCTTTAATGGCATCCGCGTAAAAATTTTCCGAAAGGCTTGGCTCCTTGTCCTTACATAATGCAGCTATTCCGATTGGAGTAATATGCCATTTAAATCTGGTAGTATCTCCTATTGCTGGATCTTTCAGAGAGTCCTCTAGCATCTCCTGAGTAGACATAAAATAAAAATGCTGAAAAAGTCTTGATAACACAATCGCAAAAAAGAACCTAAAACGTGGCTAATTCTTTCTTTTAAAGACATATAAGGAAAAACTTAACTAGCAATCGCAATTCGTCTTCTTTCCTTATGCCCAAATCAGAACGTTCTTCGAACCTACTATTACCCCGAAAGCACTGCAACGGAAGAGATACCTAAAAACACAGAAGGAGAAACTAAAATCGGCTTCACACTTCGCAACATTACCTGTTATATTTCGTTACATCAATTCACTTTACCTATGGATTCTTCTAACACCTCAATCCTGGACAGGGCTATTGGCAGACCCGCAATGATGGGCTTCATGGTTCTACTTGGCTCTTACCTAGTTACAGGACAACTAGTTCCTGGTGTCGCTTAAAAGAAACTACCCACACTCATTAAACGCTTCTCTTAAATCTCAATGAAGAAAACCAATCCGAATCAATCAATCGATGCTGAAAAAATTATCGCTGAAAAGCTCAACGGTCGCTTTGCAGTGCTTGGTCTTCTTGCACTTATTGGTGCTTACTCAACCACTGGTCAGATAATTCCTGGCTATCTATAAAAAATCACTGAACACATCTCTTATTTTCACCATGTCTCCCAAAGCAGAAAGATTTAATGGTTGCGCTGCAATGATTGGATTCATTGCAGCACTAGGCGCCTATGCAACAACTGGTCAGATCGTACCTGGCATTTTTTAATAGACATTCATTATGACAACATCTACTCCTTCATTAAATAGAAACGACGGCTCGGTGATTACCGAGTACGGCAAGCAAAATATTTTTGCTAAAGAAGTTCCAATTCAAATTGAGGAAAACTACACCAATTATCCAGAAGAAGCTGAAAAGGCTAATGGTCGATGGGCAATGGTGGGCTTCGTGGCTCTACTTGGTGCCTACATTTCAACCAATCAAATTATTCCTGGCATTTTCTAATGAAAGACAACTACTGGACAGTTGCTGAAACTACTAATGGTCGCCTGGCCATGATGGGCTTATTCGCAGCAGTTATCAACTACGGTTTCTTTGGCTGGATTATTCCTGGCATTTTCTAATTAAACCAATGAACTTATTCGAAAGAATCCTAAGAGGTGATTTTGATGACCTCTTAGATGAAGATATGTTTTTTAATTACACCGATTACTCTCCTCTAAAAGAAGACTCTGAATGGGAGACATAACACAATCACTCCCATTCCTATATAACAGTTTTTTCAACTAATCAAATCTTTCCACAATCCTAAAGACTGTAGAGTTAAGCTTAATAAATGAGAAAAAGCTTACTGTTACTCTTAGCTTTACTTAGTAGCCTGGGTACTTTAAATGCTCAAGGGCTAAATAAAAGTGCGCATAACAAATGCAAGTTAAGAAGCGGAATTGATTATAAAGACTGTTATCTTTACTATTCTCGGATCAAACCAAAAATTGATAAAAGTGATATTCCTTCAAGTGATGTGACTCAACCCTTGATAGATATTCCTTCAAGTGATGTGACTCAACCCTTGATAGATAATCTTTATAGTTATGGAGAACCAAGTAATGACATTGCCGACAAAGAGTTTTTGAGACTTCATTTTGAGTTAATGAATCAATATTGGCTTGAACGTGCTAATAAAAAAAGATTAACTTTCCCCACTCCAATTTTACGATTAGACGATGGCCGCCTTATTGGATGTGGTAAAAAACTAGTTACCCAATACCCAAATATTTATTGCCCTGAATCGAACGAAATTACGCTTAATGTAAAGCCTCTAATCAAGGGGTTCACCGATAAAAAAAATCTTAATTTAAGTTATCTTAGCTTAGCTATTTTATCTCATGAATTTGGGCATCATGTAAATCATCATATTGGTAGGGAGCAATATCTTGACAATGAGGAGAATGAGGCAGATTGGAAGGCTGGAAAGTATTTAGCGTATGTCATATCTAATCAACTCATGCCTTTAGAAGGTTTTACTAAAGGTGCAAATCTATTCTTTAGTGTAGGAGACTTTCATTTACTCTCAGAACATGGTAATCCTACGAATAGATTTAATGCTTTCATGAATGGCTTCAATCATGAATCGATGGGTGTAGGAAATTTTGCTGGAGAATGGCTTCAAGATACTAATGAGACGTTCTCAAAAAAGATTGGAAAAAACTATGGAATTAGAAGTAGAAACTTATATTTTGATGTGTATAGGTTTGAAATCGAAAGAGGTCGACAAATTGCCGGCAATATTTTTGCAGGTGTAATTGGTGTTATAAATTGTTCACAAGGGAGTAAAGAAACCTGTGCTAATTCATTGCTTCTTCAGGGGCAAGCTAAACCTGAAGGTTGGTTCAGAGAACGGCAATTAACTATTGACTGTTACAGCAAAACCTTTGATCTTAAAGACGATGGATTTAAGAGGCAGTCGATCAGTTCTGATCGGAAGGGTCAAGCTCAATATCTAGCCAGAAAATATTGTTAAAGTTCTCTCTTACTCCTCTTCGTCTTATCAATTTCGACAAAATCAGTCAGGCTCAATCGAGTTGGTCAAATCTCGCAATAGGGAAGATAATTGAATGCGGAGACTGTTCTTATAACAAGAAACTTTGAACAAAAAAGACTTTAATTCAGTAAATGCCTTTACAAAGTGGCTTTTTGGTCACTTGGATAACAAAAGAGGGGCTAAAGAAAGCGAGATGAAGCGAGTATTTCAGTGGGAACGTTATTTAGATTGGACGTCTTTAACAGATCAAGAGAAGTTAAATGCCAAGAGAATTCTTTTAGTTCCAATAATAGCTGTCCCACTTTTGACAATAATTAGAATTTATACACCTATCATCTTTACGGGGTTAATAATATGGTTACTATATCAATGGTTTGAAAAAAGAAAGCGTTAAGAATGAGTCGTAGTGGCTCCAATGTCTCAAGACATACTTAATATCAAAACAAAATCAATCTCCGAAGCGATAATGTTTACGTACTCCTTTATGTACTTCCCAAGTACAGGTCATTCCTTTTGGGAAAACCACCAAGTCTCCTGAACCAAAATGAACAGTTACACCTCCGTTAGAGGTAACTGTTACTTCACCTTCTAGAATTAAACATGTTTCTTGGTCATTATAAGTCCAATCAAATGTACTTGGTTCACATGTCCAGATTGGCCAGTCTTTTATACCTTGATCCTGAATAGTACTGTCTGGACAAGGAGAAGTGATTAAAATAGTCATAATAAAAGTCTGCATTATTGAAGGAGTTAACAATCCAGTTGATAGAAACTTAATCCAATAAAAAAGGGCCAGTTACCTTGTAACCAGCCTTTAGTAAATCACTAGGTCTAAAATATTCCTATATAAACCTATTAATTATGAAACCTTTCAAGGCAGGAGCCGCAGAGTGACAAAATAATTTTCTTCCCATTGACTCTTGACCGATTGGTAGATGCGACAATGGATCACCTCCGTTATGAAACTACTAATAATTTAGCCAATCAAGCACGAAAAAGAAATTAAATAATTATCCATTTAAAATAATAGAAATAAATTCGCAAAGAAACTTACTTTCACAACCTGCTAAAAACAATGCATATGGCCACAATCGATTGATATGAATGATATTAGTGACTAGCCAATAAAAAATGAGACTAAAGTACTCGCAAGTGATTGGAAGAAACCAAAATCTCCATTCCAACTTGCCATCCATTTGTTTTTTTATAATTGAGCTGACTACTGAACTGCCATAACCCAAGACAGGCAAAAAGGAGTTAAAAAGATACTGAATGGACTTACAGCAATACTATGGAAAAGTTCTACTACTTAATATTGTAAATAGTTTTCTGAAGAATCAAAAGATTTCGAAGATATTGGCTGAGTCTCGGGCCAGTTCAGATTGAGTCTTATAGGCATAGGATACTTAGTGCACCTAATCCACCTTTTAGAAGACCTAGAAGCTAAACACAACTATGCTTTGTAAAAATTTGCACTTAAGAAGTGACTAACAAAAAAAATCTCGAGCAAAAAATTCAACACTATTGGAATATTGCTCAGTTATGTAAGACCAGTAAACAGAAGATCATTTTTTTTGATGAGAATCAAGAGGCCTTCAGTCTGGACCCTGATACTTCAGAAGATTCTAAGAATGAATATTGGGAGAGAAACGGAATGGATGATGATGATATTCAAGAATTTGAAGAGAATGCCTTACTAGGAGATGGTTATCCAGATGAATACAAAGTTTTTGCTTTTGATTTTGTAATCACAAGTGGTAAAGCCTATTCAAATATGAGTGCGACGTCCTTGGAAGATATTGTCGCATTAATTTCCTCTGAGAAACTTCAAGAAAAACTTGATAACGAAGGTATTTCATACAACGGAGCAGAGACAGAAGATGAAGTGATGTTGCTTCTAGAAAAAAGAGCAAAGAAAAAAGGATTAAATGTATCAGAAGATGACTTAGAAGCTGCGACAAAGCTTGCTATTCAGGAAATGAGGGATTGGATTGACGATAACTACCAGGTATAAATAATTTGACAAGTAAATAGTATTGTTAGCTTCATATATAGAAGTGCTAGTGGGCCCTTCCACCTAGTTGTGAGCCTATTAACAGGCTCATATCAAGGTTGACCAATTGTTCACTTATATCGTCTCGGATAATTAGGTATATTTAAAAGAGTGATTCTTCA
Source organism: uncultured Prochlorococcus sp. (assembly GCA_902587615.1). Lineage (GTDB taxonomy): Bacteria > Cyanobacteriota > Cyanobacteriia > PCC-6307 > Cyanobiaceae > AG-402-N21. Next base: position 2,150 of record CACILY010000010.1, on the reverse strand, counting down.
GAAAATAGGATCCTTCTGAGTTAGTTAAAATCTTTGAGTGCAGTATAGAGATTCCTTTCACATATTTTCAAAGGAATGATGGATCTAAAAGCGATGGTCGATAAGAAAGTACAAAGGGTCTTTCTTGACTTTTAACTGCAGTAATCACATCTTCTCCTGTATGCCAAATCCATTGTTGTTGAGGAGATCTTCCGTCAACATCTAAGCTTGTCCCAACTGGAGGGCCAAATCGATGTCTTAAGCCTGCCAATACTTCAGTCATATTTTCATAATCCATTTCATAAGCAAGTTGTTTTAACCCATATTCATCTGCAACACGAACACGAAGACTCTTCACAGGTATACCACTCATTTGAAAATGACTAACTTCAAACAGATCACTGTTTACACTCTCTTGAATACGTTTTAAAGGGGTACCAAGATGACTCTCTACACTTGATAGATCCATTCCCCACTCCAAACCTTGAACGCACGCTATAGCAGGCTCAGGTGTTAATTGAATTATAAGAAAAAGTAATGCTATAACAACGTATCTAGAGGCCTTAGTCATCTGATAAATACCTCATGATCTTCCTAATAAACAACCTAGAGGTATCTAGAGAAAAATCATATGTTTATGAGCTATTACATAAAAAAAATCTCTACCTAATCTACCTAAGAAGAGAAATAAACTACTTTTGAATTCTCCTCCCTACACCTAACTCAAACATTCTATCTATTTTTCACATCACACGGATATTTGAAGCACAAGAATCTCTTCTTATTCAGAAAAACAAGTAATTTGCTGGCAATCAATGATTCATGCAACTTCTATTTAGTCGCTTTTATATTCAGACACATTAATCCATCTAGCTAAAGCTTTTTCTTCATTGGTTATGTCTTCAAGAGAAGTATAAAAATAATTGTGCCAACCAGAAGATGGTAATCCAGCAAAAAGCATGAGGTTAAGTGGATAGTCTTCAGAGTCAGTACAACGTCGAAAGTCATCGCGAAATAAGAAAATTGTTTTATTCAAAGCAATTGCGACACCAAGTTCTATCATCACACCTTCATCTGGCGGAGTCCCATTTACAATTGCAAAAATTCCATCGGCATTTTTAACATCTTCAAGATCTGCTGTCGCAACCTTATGTGCCCAACCTAACTCCGAAAAATCAACTTGACTATTTCGATGAAAAGGTTCCCAAACCTCAGCGCCCATTCCTTCAAGAATAGTTATAAAATCAGGCAGAAGATTTTCTCTCCATTGCTGCGAAAATCCATAGGGAGAAGCTAAGTAAAGAATCTTTTTAATCACTAAATTTACGAGCGAGAAAGTAAATAAGCCTTTTGATCTTGTTCTGCAAATCTTCTGTCCTCCCAAGGGAATACTAACCAGTCTTCCGAATCAACAATCTCCACAGCATTCCACCATTGAGGTTCAATTTTACTAATCCAAACAAAAGTTGTGACCTCTATCAGTTCAGAGACTAAACTTAATGTTTTTCCAGTTTCATAAACATCATCTACTACTAGGCAACCATTCCTAGGCTCTGTAATCAAGGGAATACCTAATGAATGACTCAAAGCCACAGCCAAGCAAAGTCCACCTCGAGGGAATCCATAAACACCACAAAAACTGTTTTCAGTACAAGCATTAACAATCGTTCCTATACACAAATCAAATTCATCCCAACTAAGTATTCTCATAAGTAATAGTGACCACTTCTTATAGAGAATTTAATCCTGACTTTCATTCTATTTCTCAATTTGATTTAAGAACTTTCTACTTCTTTCATGCTTCGCATTAGAAAAAAAGGTATCTGGAGTTGATGTTTCGATAACTTTACCAGAATCCATAAACAAAACTCTATCGGCTACTTCTTTGGCAAAGCCAATCTCATGTGTCACAACAACCATAGTCATTCCGTCACTAGCAAGACTGCGAATCGCGTCCAAAACTTCATTCACCCGCTCTGGATCTAGAGCACTAGTGGGCTCATCAAATAATAATAAATCCGGTTTTAGTGCTAAAGATCTTGCTATGGCTACTCTTTGTTGCTCTCCACCACTAAGTTGACTTGGATATTTTATCGCCTGTTGGGTTATTCCCATTTGTTCAAGCAAAAACATGGCTTCCTCTTCTACTTCTATGCGATGTCTCTTCTGAA
>CACILY010000009.1 GCA_902587615.1 uncultured Prochlorococcus sp. | reverse complement strand
TCACTCCCTTGGGATCAAGTTGGTTATTGGGCTGTGAAAATCGTTTCAGGTGTACCTGCCGCAATTCCAGTCGTGGGTGACTTTATGGTTGAATTATTACGTGGTGGAGAGAGTGTGGGTCAATCGACTCTTACACGTTTCTATAGCCTTCACACTTTTGTTTTGCCCTGGACTCTTGCGGTTTTTATGCTTATGCATTTTCTTATGATTCGCAAACAGGGAATTTCTGGTCCATTATAAAAAATAAAAAAAATCATTTTTCCTTATCTCATTAAATAAATGTCCACTCTTAAGAAACCTGATTTAGCTGATCCAAAATTGAGGGCGAAGCTCGCTAAGGGTATGGGGCATAACTATTATGGTGAGCCTGCTTGGCCCAATGACCTTCTGTATATATTTCCAGTAGTGATATTGGGAACAATTGCATGTGTTGTCGGTTTGGCGGTTCTTGATCCCGCCTTTCTTGGAGATAAGGCAAACCCTTTTGCTACCCCTTTAGAAATACTTCCAGAATGGTATTTGTATCCAGTTTTCCAAATTTTAAGAGTTGTCCCTAATAAATTGCTTGGAATTGCCTTGCAGACATTAATCCCTTTGGGTTTAATGCTTATTCCTTTTATAGAAAATGTTAATAAATTTGCTAATCCATTTAGAAGACCTATCGCAATGTCATTCTTCTTGTTTGGAACAGTTCTAACTATTTATCTCGGAATAGGAGCATGCTTACCAATAGATAAATCTTTAACTCTTGGACTCTTTTAAATAACTATTATAAATTAATTTTCTTCCCTATAACCTTCCTCTAGATCAAGCATTAGAACATCCTCAGGAGAATCTCTTAGTATGTGATGCAATAGGAGAAAACCTACAATAGTCCAAGTTTGATAAGTTCTAGATTGTTGGCCAACCCAAGTTCCGGTCGGACCATCGAAATATTCAGCCCATTTTTGGCGAGGTAATTGATTGAGTTGACTCCAATAACATTCTTCTAAAAGAGCTCTCATTTGACCCATTAAAAGTACATCTGCTTTGGGGTATCGTTTTTCATGAAGAAGAATTGATGCGCCAAAAAACCAAAGAAGACTTGGCCAATGTCCACCATTGTGATAACTCCAGGGCCAATTTTTCGGATCAGATCCTGTTTTGTTTTGCCATTCATCTATATCCATAGGAGGGTGGCATATTCTCATAGGCATTTGAGCCATTAAGTGCTCTCGATTATGAAGAACTAGTCGAAATAAAGCTCTTTGTTGGGAAGCTGTTAAAACACCAAACATGCATGCTAAGGAATTCCCTAAGCTGTAAAAACGAAAATCAGGTCTTCCTGTACGAATATTTCCAATTAGGTATCCACCTCGATTTTCGAGCCAATCCTGGAGCCATGAAGGTACAACCTGAGGCTGAACATTAAATTCATTTTGATGCTGATCTTCTCCATATTGCTCCGTAGGTCTTCTTCGGAGAACTTGCATGGTTTTGCTAGTTACCCAGTAATGCTTTAGAAGAAATTCTCGTAAATCATGAACCCATTGTCTTGTAAGAACGAGCCTTTGATCTAATAATCGACTGACTTGATTTTTTCGACTTAACTCCATTAACTCTATGCAGCTTTTTAGACATGCATATAAGAGAACTTCTACTTCTAGAGGCGCGCCCCAAACATCCATTGGACGATCGATCATGAATGAACAGTCAGGTACAAATAAAACTGGTGTTCCTTCAAACGTGGGATGAAGTACTAAATCCAGAAGAAGTTGTATACCTCTTTGGACTTGTTGGCTTGTACCAAAACTTTGATCTCCACTTTTTCTTACATATAACCAGCACAAAATGGGCCACCATAAACTTGCATCTGCCGAAGTAATTCTTCCTATGGATCTTTGGCCGTAGTCTGCGATTAATTCCCCTTGCTCTTCAACAAAGCTTGTAGGAAAAACACCTCTAGTTTGGTAGGTAGTACTTTGTAAACCAAGGCTTACAGATAAGAATTTTTTGACGATGTCGTATCTTTTTTGAGTAAGCAGGTAAATCATTACTGGGACATTATCCCTTAGGAAGATTTCTCCATAGTTCAAAGCATCATTATTTGCTGGATGCTCTAGCGCTGCAACACTGCCAGTAAGACTTCCAGAAATTTCTATTAAAGTTCGTTCAAAATGTTCCTTGGCTCTTTTGATGACCTGGTCTTCATTTGAATTAGGTCTGACCCTCTGGTCTCTTTGGCTGAAGCGTCCTGCCATTTAGTTCTCTTGGATGGCTTGGGCAAACGCTTTTTACGGCTTGCACCTTTAGTTTGATAGTAATTGTGGATCTCCTGAATGTCCGATTTGTTGCATATGGGTAGGTAATGGTCTACATTGAACGATGCGCATCTGACTGAGTTCAGAAGTGCAGCTCACAGAGAAATCTAGGATAAATGTCTTGATCTTCTGTGGGCACATGCAACTAAAAGTGGAGGTAAGCTCTTCTTTCGTTGTATGTTCCAATGGTGGTCTTTTTTAAGATCGCTTATCCTTATAGTCTCTGAAATTCAGAGTTATAAGGACGAACCTGGACAACTGAAAAGTTTAGGAACTGACGCTTTTATCGCGTTCCGATCTTATTTAATCAGCTTTAATTAGTTGATTAATCTCTTTTGGAATGTATATGCGATAAAGGTGTGAGGTCCCGTCAAAAGAAATTAAGTTGTATAAGCTTTTAATGCATTGAGTTTTGGTCTCACGACTTTTGCTCATGTATAAGGTGTTATTAGTGGATGCAACGACCGGATCTGAGATCCTGGAAAGACACAAAAGAAGAGATTCTGTAGTGCACTCTTAGTACCCTTCTCAAAGTAGAAGGAGGCAGAAACTGCGTTAACTAAGTCAATACTTATGTAAATAGCGGATGAAGCAAATCAAACTGAGTAGTTTTTTCTACAAAAGGGTTTGATATACAACGGAGAGTTTGATCCTGGCTCAGGATGAACGCTGGCGGCGTGCTTAACACATGCAAGTCGAACGAACCTTCGGGTTAGTGGCGGACGGGTGAGTAACGCGTGGGAATCTGCCCTTAGGAGGGGGATAACGGCTGGAAACGACCGCTAATACCCCATATGCCGAGAGGTGAAATGAATTTCGCCTAAGGATGAGCCCGCGTCTGATTAGCTTGTTGGTGAGGTAATGGCTCACCAAGGCTTCGATCAGTAGCTGGTCTGAGAGGATGATCAGCCACACTGGGACTGAGACACGGCCCAGACTCCTACGGGAGGCAGCAGTGGGGAATTTTCCGCAATGGGCGAAAGCCTGACGGAGCAACGCCGCGTGAGGGATGAAGGCCTCTGGGCTGTAAACCTCTTTTCTCAAGGAAGAAGATATGACGGTACTTGAGGAATAAGCCACGGCTAATTCCGTGCCAGCAGCCGCGGTAATACGGGAGTGGCAAGCGTTATCCGGAATTATTGGGCGTAAAGCGTCCGCAGGCGGCCTTCCAAGTCTGCTGTTAAAACGTGGAGCTTAACTCCATCATGGCAGTGGAAACTGTAAGGCTTGAGTGTGGTAGGGGCAGAGGGAATTCCCGGTGTAGCGGTGAAATGCGTAGATATCGGGAAGAACACCAGTGGCGAAGGCGCTCTGCTGGGCCATAACTGACGCTCATGGACGAAAGCCAGGGGAGCGAAAGGGATTAGATACCCCTGTAGTCCTGGCCGTAAACGATGAACACTAGGTGTCGGGGGAATCGACCCCTTCGGTGTCGTAGCCAACGCGTTAAGTGTTCCGCCTGGGGAGTACGCACGCAAGTGTGAAACTCAAAGGAATTGACGGGGGCCCGCACAAGCGGTGGAGTATGTGGTTTAATTCGATGCAACGCGAAGAACCTTACCAGGGTTTGACATCCTGCGAACCTCTTAGAAATTTGAGGGTGCCTTCGGGAATGCAGTGACAGGTGGTGCATGGCTGTCGTCAGCTCGTGTCGTGAGATGTTGGGTTAAGTCCCGCAACGAGCGCAACCCACGTTTTTAGTTGCCAGCATTTAGTTGGGCACTCTAGAAAGACCGCCGGTGATAAACCGGAGGAAGGTGTGGATGACGTCAAGTCATCATGCCCCTTACATCCTGGGCTACACACGTACTACAATGCTACGGACAAAGGGCAGCAAACTCGCGAGAGCTAGCAAATCCCATAAACCGTGGCTCAGTTCAGATCGTAGGCTGCAACTCGCCTACGTGAAGTAGGAATCGCTAGTAATCGCAGGTCAGCATACTGCGGTGAATACGTTCCCGGGCCTTGTACACACCGCCCGTCACACCATGGAAGTTGGCCACGCCCGAAGTCGTTACTCTAACCCTTGTGGAGGAGGACGCCGAAGGTGGGGCTGATGACTGGGGTGAAGTCGTAACAAGGTAGCCGTACCGGAAGGTGCGGCTGGATCACCTCCTAACAGGGAGACAAAAACTGATTGTGATGTCTTAGTTAAATATTCTTAGGCCGCAATCCTGTCACCTTAGGTCGATCGGTACCTCTGATTAAAAAAAATAATTTTTTTAATTTCAGTTCCTAAACTTGTCTAGGTCACACCCATCAATGGTTCTCCTGGGCCATTAGCTCAGGTGGTTAGAGCGCACCCCTGATAAGGGTGAGGTCCCTGGTTCAAGTCCAGGATGGCCCATTCGATGTTGGGGGTATAGCTCAGTTGGTAGAGCGCCTGCTTTGCAAGCAGGATGTCAGCGGTTCGAGTCCGCTTACCTCCACTGATCAACCACCAGATATCAAATCAAGGAGATTTGTTGATTTTGATGTGACTTAGAAGTTGTTTTACTGAAAGGAACCTAGCTTCCTATCATTACTCTTTCTAAAACTAATTTTTAGAATTTTGATAAGACGCTGGGCTCTCTAAGACTAATTAAAATGTCTTAGTTAAGTTCAGTAGAACCTTGACAACTGCATAGGTGAGTCTGGAAAGAATAAAGCATCTCATAGATGTATATTTCTTTAATTTCACAGATTATTTGATAGTTTCTATCAGGTTTTTTTTGGAATTAATAGGATTAATGTTTGATTTTGAATAAGAGTCGAGACCCTATAACTATTAAGTTATAGAGGTTTATGGTCAAGCTACAAAGAGCTCATGGTGGATACCTTGGCACACAGAGGCGATGAAGGACGTGGTTACCTGCGATAAGTCTCGGGGAGCTGGATACACGCTTTGATCCGGGAATTTCCGAATGGGGCAACCCTTAGAACGGTCAGCTGAATTCATAGGCTGGCACGAGCCAACCCAGCGAACTGAAACATCTTAGTAGCTGGAGGAAAGGAAAGTAAAAACGACTCCCTTAGTAGCGGCGAGCGAACGGGGAAGAGCCCAAACCAATTGTTTCGACAATCGGGGTTGTGGGACAGCAATGTGGACCAACAAACCTAGAAGAAGCGTTTGAATGGCGCGCCATAGAGGGTGAAAGCCCCGTAATTGAAAGGAGAGTTGGCCTAGCTGTATCCCGAGTAGCACGGAGCACGTGAAATTCCGTGTGAATCTACGAGGACCACCTCGTAAGGCTAAGTACTCCTGTGTGACCGATAGCGCAACAGTACCGCGAGGGAAAGGTGAAAAGAACCCCGGGAGGGGAGTGAAATAGAACATGAAACCATGAGCTTACAAGCAATGGGAGCCCGACTTATCGGGTGACCGTGTGCCTGTTGAAGAATGAGCCGGCGACTTATAGGCACTGGCTGGTTAAACCGGGAATGGTGGAGCCACAGCGAAAGCGAGTCTGAATAGGGCGTTTGTCAGTGTTTATAGACCCGAACCCTGGTGATCTAACCATGGCCAGGATGAAGCTTGGGTGATACCAAGTGGAGGTCCCAACCCACTGACGTTGAAAAGTCACGGGATGAGCTGTGGTTAGGGGTGAAATGCCAATCGAACCAGGAGCTAGCTGGTTCTCCCCGAAATACGTTGAGGCGTAGCGTCTAGTGCTCCAGCAGGGGGGTAAAGCCACCATTTCGGTGCGGGCTGCGAGAGCGGTACCTAATCGAGATGAACTCTGAATACCCTGTGTGTAACTAGGCAGTCAGACTGTGGGGGATAAGCTCCATAGTCGAAAGGGAAACAGCCCAGACCGCCAGCTAAGGTCCCTAAATCAACACTAAGTGATAAAGGAGGTGGGATTGCTTAGACAACCAGGAGGTTTGCTTAGAAGCAGCCATCCTCAAAGGAGTGCGTAATAGCCCACTGGTCGAGCGATCCTGCGCCGAAAATGAACGGGGCTAAGTGTTGTACCGAAGCTGCGGATTTAATTTATTAAATGGTAGGGGAGCGTTCTATGTGGGGTGAAGCGTTAGCGTAAGCGGGCGTGGACTGCATAGAAGTGAGAATGTCGGCTTGAGTAGCGAAAACATGGGTGAGAATCCCATGCCCCGAAACCCTAAGGGTTCCTCCGGCAGGCTCGTCCGCGGAGGGTTAGTCTGGTCCTAAGGTCAGGCCGAAAGGCGTAGTCGATGGATAACAGGTCAACATTCCTGTACCAATTATGTTTTGGGAAGGGGGACGGAGAAGGCTAGCCAATCCAGATGTTGGTTACTGGTTCAAGCGTTCAAGGCTTTGAGGGACGGAGAAAACGTTCTGAGCTAAGGCGTGAGTACGAGCTGCTACGGCAGCGAAGTTGGTGATGTCATGCTTCCAAGAAAAGCCCTATACCCGTTAAGGCATAATTGCCAGTACCCGAAACCGACACAGGTGGGGTGGTAGAGAATACCGAGGGGCGCGAGATAACTCTCTCTAAGGAACTCGGCAAAATGACCCCGTAACTTCGGGAGAAGGGGTGCCAGCGAGAGCTGGTCGCAGTGAAGAGGCCCAGGCGACTGTTTACCAAAAACACAGGTCTCCGCTAAGTCGCAAGACGATGTATGGGGGCTGACACCTGCCCAGTGCCGGAAGGTTAAGGAAGCCGGTTAGCGTAAGCAAAGCTAGCGACTGAAGCCCCGGTGAACGGCGGCCGTAACTATAACGGTCCTAAGGTAGCGAAATTCCTTGTCGGGTAAGTTCCGACCCGCACGAAAGGTGTAACGATCTGGGCGCTGTCTCGGAGAGAGGCTCGGCGAAATAGAATTGTCTGTGAAGATGCGGACTACATACACCCGGACAGAAAGACCCTATGAAGCTTTACTGCAGCTTGGTATTGTGCTCGGGCTCTGAATGCGCAGGATAGGTGGGAGACTTTGAAGTAGTGCTTTTGGGTGCTACTGAGTCAATGGTGAGATACCACTCTTTCAGAGCTAGAGTTCTAACGTTTACCCGTTATCCGGGAAGCGGACAGTATCTGGTGGGCAGTTTGACTGGGGCGGTCGCCTCCTAAAAGGTAACGGAGGCGCACAAAGGTTCCCTCAGGCTGGTTGGAAATCAGTCGACGAGTGCAAAAGCAGAAGGGAGCTTGACTGTGAGACCTACAAGTCGAACAGGGACGAAAGTCGGTTTTAGTGATCCGACGGTTCTGCGTGGAAGGGCCGTCGCTCAACGGATAAAAGTTACTCTAGGGATAACAGGCTGATCTCCCCCAAGAGTTCACATCGACGGGGAGGTTTGGCACCTCGATGTCGGCTCATCGCAACCTGGGGCTGAAGTCGGTCCCAAGGGTTGGGCTGTTCGCCCATTAAAGCGGTACGCGAGCTGGGTTCAGAACGTCGTGAGACAGTTCGGTCCATATCCGGTGTATGCGCAGGAATATTGAGAGGATTTCTCCCTAGTACGAGAGGACCGGGAGGAACGCACCTCTGGTGTACCAGTTATCGTGCCAACGGTAAACGCTGGGTAGCCATGTGCGGAGTGGATAACCGCTGAAAGCATCTAAGTGGGAAGCCCACCTCAAGATGAGTATTCCCATGGCATAAGCCAGTAAGATCACGGGAAGAACACCCGTTGATAGGCTCTACGTGGAAGCTTGGTAACAAGTGCAGCGGAGGAGTACTAATAGATCGAGGGCTTGACCTTTTTTGATTCTTAGTTCAGAAAAGCTTTTTTAATTCAGATGAATAAATAACCTATGCAGTTCTCAGGGTTCATTCCTTGAGAATGTTTCTATCCTGGTGTTCATGGCGATGTAGAACCACTCCGACCCATCTCGAACTCGGTTGTGAAATGCATCAGCGGCGACGATATTTGGGGGGCAGCCCCCTGAGAAAATAGCTCAATGCCAGGTAAAACATTTTCTTTAAATAATTCAAATTAATTCTCTACTTTTGAATTAATGATTTAATCTGCCGCATAATTTATGCGGCTTTTTTTATTATTATTATTTTTGGCATTGAGGACACCAATGACTACTCCTCCCGGAAATCTTCATTCGTTGAATGACAGATCCACATTTTTTGCAAGGTAGTCCTTCTCTTTTATAGACATTCGCTTGGGTGCCATAATTTCCATCTTTCCCTTCAAGATCACGAAAATCTTTAAAAGTAGTACCACCTTTACCAATACTTGATTTCAATATTTTTATCAAATTTTCTCTCAATCTATCTATTTCAGAGTCTTTTAAATCGCCTGATCGTTTGGTCGGTATTATTCCCGCTGCAAATAAGCTTTCATCAGCATATATGTTACCCGTTCCTGCGAAAATAGATTGATTTAATAAGGACACTTTTATTGCACAAGTCTTATCCCTTAGCTTGGTTTTTAAATATAAAGTGTTGAATTCTTTGCTGAAAGGCTCAGGACCTAGCTTTTTCAGTCCACCTATGATTTCTTGAGGTGACTTACCAGGTGGTATCCACCACATTTGACCAAAATTGCGCATATCAATGAAGCGCAGCTCTATACCATTTGTGTCCCAAAATCTAACTCTTGTATAGGGACAAGGTGAACATTTATTTTTATAAAATTTAAAATGTCCGGTCATTCTTAAGTGAATACATAATGATCCATATTTATTAAAGTCATTTGTTTTATCTTGATAGCTTTGTTCTTCTCCTTGGAGAGTATTTATTAAGTACTTACCTCTCCTATTCCATATTCCAAAGTTAGTACCTTGAATTTTTGAGATAAATTCTTCTACCCCACCTGGACTTGCAACTGACCTGTCTTTTAAGACCTCAATTCTTGCTATATGGAACTTTACTAATTTTTCTTCTAATCCCCTTCTTACAGTTTCTACTTCAGGAAGTTCAGGCAAAATTTTACTAAGATTTTTCTAGTTCATATTCAGCAAAGTTATTTGTATTTAAGCCACCTTCCTGACCGCTATAGACTTTATAGTCGACTTTATCAAACCTAACAGTGATTGGGTACTTGATAGGAGGATTCGACTTGTCAATAGAAGCTATTTTGCCTGTTTGATTGAACCAATAGGATTCAGGGCGCTTTATGCGAACTATGTCTCCTCTTGTCAGTGCCATTGATTTGCTGAAAGATACCTTATTCCTAGATTATCGTGCCGAGAGGAATACTTTCCATTAGCGTCACAGAATGTCGTCGCTGGTATTTAAATACTCTTTAAATCTCTAGCTAAATCTTTAAGCTTTTCGTGGCATCAACAGTTTTACCTGAAAATTTAGTCCTAAAGTTGGACTTACCTGACCCTGATCAGGATAATTTAAGCGGCATTGAATTTTTGAATCGTCTTGAAAATGCATGGACTCTTTGTGAGAAATTTGATTTGCAAACTGAGATATGCAGAGGAACAATTTTGAGGGCAATCAGAGATAAAGAAAAGAAGGGAGGGGATGGAAGAGGTACTGGTTTTCTTCAGTGGCTACGTGAAATGGAGATCAGTAAAACCAGAGCTTATAACTTAATTCAACTAGCAGAGTCTGCTGATGACCTTGTAGGGGGTGGAATGTTGAATGAATCTAGTGTTAATAAGTTTTCGAGGAAAGCATTTATTGAAACAGCTCAATCGTTGCCAGAAGTACAGCAATTAATTTCTGAAGCAGCAAACGAAGGTCAAGAAATTACTCGAAGGCAAGTCAAAAGACTTTCTGATGAATTCACATCAGTTACAAGTCCTTTGTTGCCTGAGGAGATCAGAGAACGAACGCAAGCTAATTTGCTACCTCCAAAAGTCGTAGCACCTTTTGTGAAGGAATTGTCTAAATTACCCGAAATGCAGCAGGAGGGCTTTAAAGAGGCGCTCAAAGAAAAACCAGATGTAGATTGTATAAAAGATTTAACTAGTTCAGCTAGATGGATAGGCAAGTCAATTGAAGCTTCTCTTTCTTTAAGAAGTCTTGAGGATAAGGATCTAAATCTTGAGAAGGCAACTCAGGAGGCTCAAAGGCTAGATTCTCTTGGCTTGCTTGCTGATGCCTTAGGGCAAGCTAAGGCAGTTGAAGCTTCAGTCTTAAAGCTTTATTTGTCATGGAAACGATTAGCAGGTTTACAAGAGAGGTTATGGGTTGAGAGTGGTTCGAGTACGCCATATTTGCGAGATGTATTAAATGCACTTCAATCTCTTAGTGGACATACTATGAAATTGTCTTTGGGTGAGATATCTGGTGGAAAAAAATTGCGGTTACAAATAGTTGAAGAGAATTTTGATCAGTTAAGTCCTCCAAGAATAAATTAAATGTACTCCTTATAAATTTCTCTTTGTTTGGCAAAAATCATTTATTAATTGATGCTCAAAACCTTTTAATGGTGAAATCCAGTTACGCCAAGCCCCATTCGAACCCGTTCTATTGATCTTCCTTTTTTGACAATTGACTGCTATAAATAAGGGTTTTCCAGATTTATGAATAGATGGAGCAACATTATTACCTTTATATGATTTCCAGTTAGTCCAATTTATTTTTAGAGGCCCATACTCTCTCCATTGATATACTTGACTTCCATTGCGATTATTTGCACTCTCCGCATCTTTTATTATAGGTTTTTCCATTGCTATATTTTGAGACTTATTTTTATATATCATTTGTTCTTGTTTGAGCGCTATCTTTGTTCCAAGACTTATAGAATTAGGATTTTTAATCTGATTGATTTCAATAATTCTCTTGACTGGTATTTGATAGTAGTTTGATATACTTGTCAAGGTATCTCCTTGTGCGATTATATGATAATGTTTTTCAGCCTGATTGATTGAAACTATCTCACTTTTTTTGATATCTGATTTAGGTAGATAAATCTTTTGTCCTAAAACCAGTCTGTCAGGATTCTCAATATTATTTATATTAACTAAGTCTTTTTTTGATACTTGATGTTCTTTTGATATTCCTTCTATGGAGTCCCCTGCTTTTACTATGTAGATATCATATTTGTAATCAATCTTTGAATTATTATCCTCAGGAAGGATAAGGATTTGACCCGATTTTAATTTTTGAGGATTGTAAATATTATTCATTTCCATTAGTGCTCTTAAAGAGAGATTATTTTCTTTAGCAATTGTTGTTAGGGTCTCCCCTTCTTTTACGGTTAGAGTTTCTGCAGAAGTGATTTGTGCTGTGCTTGGTATCAGTGCTACTGCAAATACTAGTAGTAGATACATTCTTTTTTGTATTCTTATATCAAGATAATCCCTTTAAGTAAAATTTCCAGTAAATTCCTTAATTTAATTATTTTTATTCCTAGATTATATTTTTACTTTAGTAATGTTTTAATAAAAGAAAGGTTTAACTTATAAGGAGGATAACGAAATCTATTATCTAGCCAAAAAGGTTTTTTAAAAATTGATTTTTTAGAGGAAAAGGTGTCAAAACCAGATTTGCCATGATACCTGCCTATTCCACTATCTCCAACTCCCCCAAAGGGTAGTGAAGGAATTCCTGCTTGCATCACTACATCATTAAAACAAACCGTTCCTGAACTTGTTCTTTCAAGTAATTGTTCCTGCTCATTGAATGTTCCCCCGAACATATATATGGCAAGTGGTTTATTTTGAGATTTAATTTTTTTGATAGCAGAATTAAAATCTTTTATTTCTAAAACAGGCAATAATGGACCAAATATTTCATCTTTCATTAAAGGATCATTTTCGTTAGAAACATCGATAAGAGTTATGTCTATTTTTAACTTGTCCTCATCCATATTCCCTCCAAAAATAATTTGATCATTGGCGATCGCGTTTTTTAAAAGTTCAGCCAGCCTCTTGAAATGATATGTATTAATTATCTTGGCTATACATTCTGAATTTATTGGGGACTTACCATAGAAACCTTCTATTGTATTTTTCATTTCTTTGATAAGAGGTGCTTTTAACTTTTCTTCGACAAGAAGATAATCTGGGCAGATACATGTTTGTCCTGCATTTAGTCCTTTACCCCAAATAATTCTTTTAGCGGTAATCTCTAAATCTGCTCCATCCATAACTATTGCTGGGCTTTTCCCTCCCAGCTCTAATGTGACTGGTGTGAGGTTTCTTGCTGCCGAATGCATAACTTTTTTTCCTGTCGAAGTACCACCTGTAAAAAAAATATGATCAAATGAATTGACTAAAAGCTTCTCTGCTGTATCACCATCACCTTGAATGACTTTGACAATATTTTCAGGAAAATATTTAGAGATAAGATATTCGATTAATTCAGATGTTGCAGGAGCATGTTCAGAAGGTTTTAAAACAGCAGTATTGCCAGCAGCTAATGCACTTATTAAAGGCTGAAGAGTCAGAGAAAAAGGATAATTCCATGGTCCGATTATTAATACACAACCTAAGGGTTCAGACAATGTCATAGCTGATCCAGGTTTTAAGAATATTGGTACTTCTACCTTTTGAGGTTGCATCCATAGCCTTAGATTTTTCTTTGCAAGGCTAAGTTCTTGACGGAGTGCAAAAATTTCAAAGAAAGCTTCTGTAGGAGGTTTTCTTAGATCTTTATCTAAAGCATTAAGTATTTCATTCTCATGATTGTCCAATATTTTTGTGATCGCGTTAAGTTGTTGTTTGCGCCATCGCTCGCTTTTGGTCTGTCCCAAGATCACAGACGCCTTAAGTTCATCTATTAGAAAGTTCTGTAGAGGCAAAAGAAAAAATTATCTATAGATATTCTCTAACAGAGAATACCTATAGTGCAAAATTTAAATGCAATTGATTCTTACCTATAAAAAATTATTTCACTCTAGGACTCAAAGTAAAAAGTTTCTTATAACATCACTGATGTTAATTCAGCCTTTTAATTAGAGGGTAATCCATTCAATAACCAGATAAAAGCAGTACTATTCATTATCCAATATTTCAAAGCAAGGAGTATTAAAAAATTTATTAATACAAGTATTAATAAACGAAGCTTGGGGTCCTCGATTCCCATATTGAGTAATTCGAAATGAGATATATGATCTAAATATAGTAAATTTTCAAAAACTACTGATTTAATTTTTATATTAAATGATGTTTTAATTAAGCCCTATGATTTTTATACCATAAACAATTATGCGAGAACTGATTAGGCACGCATTTATTAACCCCATTCCAACAGCACTGACAGTGAAAACACCCATAGAAGCAACTCCAATAGAAATATTTTCTCGAGAATCTATCCCAGTTGAAATCAATTATGAAATACTCTCAAAAGTTTATTGCTTTGTATGGATTTGGTTGTTTGCAATTTATTTAGATAAAGCTATAGATTATTCACTATCTACCGTGGATTGCACATGGCATCCATTTGTCTCCCATCTTATGAACGCCTAAGCATCCAATCTTTTTAGCTTCTGCCTGTGCTCTTGACCTGCTGGAATAAGCGTAAATGTTTTTGTCTTGAGTGTTAGAAGTTTTATCTATCCTTTCTTGTGGAACTATTGCTTCAGGACTCCATACTTTTAAGCCCATAGTTGTTATGCCTGCAGAGAATATTCCCATGCCAACTATTGAAGCGTTAACTACGCCCATCGCAACAACTCCAATAGAGACTACACCCATTGGAACTATTCCAATAGTTACTATTCCCATAGGCACAATCCCAATTGATACCAACCCAAGAGGAGCTATTCCTATGGCTAATTTTTTTGGCTTACTGCCGCAATGAGAAGAGTTTTGTTCTTGGTTTTGATCACTAGCTTTTAGATTGACATGCATTACTGAATCTAGTGATTGTGGTGGTGGTGATGATCTGAATCACTATGCTTTTCGCAAGGCATCCACTTATTGCCCATTTTATGGGCCCCAGTGCAATTGAAATCTTTGGCTGCTTTTTCAGCTTCCAATTTGCTATCAAAAAGAGCAGGCGTGGGATTTTCTCTTGGATTGACTGAACACCCAGCTAAAAACAAAGAAGTCAGGAGATAAAAGAATGAAAGACAACTTTTCAAGAAAATCAGTTAAAAAATCATTTTTAAATTTAATCAACTCTCTAGCTAAAAATACCTATTTTTAATCAAATTTAATTTTCACTTTATTCATTTGACGAGGGATGTTTTGCTTTGGTTAGTATGTCAGTTAGCTTTATGAAGTGAAAAGATCGAAATCAATACTTGTTTTACCTCCTATGGCAGGTGATTTTAAGTGCATAAAATCCCAGCTTTCGCTAGGTAAAACAATATTAAATTATGAAAACTTGGGATGGCTTTATCAAGTGCTATGAGAAAAATCATCAATGACATTGATGTCATTGATAGATATTGCAGCCAATGAATGCCTGCGCCATCAAGTCCATTGCGATCAAAGCCTGTACTGGTCATATTTTGAGTAGCAGGGAAGGTGACCTTAACCTATAAATGTAATTTATGCAGGATGTGATCTAATTTGCGACTCTTATGAGTTCAACTTTAAAACTTGAATCTTCAATCAATCCATAGTGAAGAGAGCTTTTGAGAGGAAAATCTTTCAATTCTTACGCCCGGATTGAACTATTGAATAAAATCTGAAGAAATAATTAACGACTTGAATAACCCTTTCTTCTTGTTTTTTGCGTAGTAATTATTACCTAAGTAGTTTATATCTTGTTATTAACTTATGATTATTTAGAGAAAATGTGCTAGGAAAGCCTCCCCTTGAAGGAGATTTTGATTATGTCTGATAGAAAAGATCAGATTGAATTCATTGAGGAAATTGATGCAGTTGACTCTTATTTCGAATGTATTACAGCATGTTCTTTAAGAAATGAAGAGATTGAATGCTTGACTGAATGTGTTGCAGTTCATTTGAAAGGGGAGGTGGATGAATGTTAAATACTAAAACGGTTTATATCAGTCCAATAGGAGGGTCTATTGTTTGCTTTAGTAAAGCAAACAATAGATTATTCCAATCTTGTTCTAAAACTATTTGTCGATTTTCGCGAAACTTGCATTCTGCAAAAAAAATATTAGATACCTTTGAGTCTAGATTGCCCCTATTAAATGCTTATAAATTTGAGTAGTCATTTCCTCAAAGAAAAACGACACTTAAATGGAATTCCGATGGGGAGTTGACTGAAATAGACAAGCTTAGAATTCTTAGATTACTTGATCCAAAAAATTTAACTGAATGCGATTTTTCTTGTAAAATAGACTGATTCATTAAGATTGCTTCTGTAAATTTATTTTGTCAAATAATCTTAGCTTAGGTAATAATATTGAAAGATTATTTTTTTACTGCTCTCAATTATGTCCGAGAAAGATTTCTTAGGATTCGTAAAAAAGGTAGAACAACTTAATTTATTACTTGCATCTGTAAATTCTTTCCCTAAGCGTAAAGAGCTCTTAATATCTTGCACTTCACATGATGAAGTAGTAAAGCTAGCAAGATCTTGGGGTTTTGAGATTGGACGTCAGTGGGGAGGATATGATTAATTATCTTAAACATTCCTTTTGTTTCTGCTTAAAAACTATATTATTAATTCATAAGAATGATTTCTTAGAATAATCCAATCGAAATTAATTTTGTACATTCTCACTTTATTTTTAAGTTTTTTCTTCTCAATTATTCCCCATACTATTTTTGTTTGTGATGGAGAATATTTAAATGCAACTATAAGAAATAATTTGAATGGCGATTTTTTGGTTATAAATGATCTTGATCAAATAGATCAGGGAGCATTTGTTGTTATTAAGTGGAAGGATGAAAATATTATGCTGCCAATTTCATTTAATGCAGGCGAAATAAGTTTCACTGATAAAAAATGGTTATGGAGTTATAAAGACCTAGAGAATGGGTTGCATCAAAATTCTCCTCGATTAGCAAAACTTTTACCTAATGGTAAAGTTGCAGAATCCTCTTGCCATTTGCCTGAAGAAACATATTGAACAACAAGAGCATTAACTAAATATTATCTTAGTAGTCAACAATTACACCAGGTAAATACTGTCTTTTTATTACCCTTTTAATATTAATTATCTAATTTTGTTATGTGAGTTATTCAAAGAAGACTCTATCGACCAATATGCTTTTAACGCTTATATAACGATGAAGATCTCAATACGAGGCTTTCGAAAAACCATAGGACCAGGAATTTTATTTGCAGGTGCTTGTATCGGTGGCTCTCATTTGATGTCGTCAACAACCGCAGGAGCCAAGTTTGGATTTGCATTGGTTGGCTTGATTTTGCTTACTAACCTTATGAAATACCCATTTCTCTTAGTAGGGACGCGATTTACAGCATCAACAGGCATTTCTTTGTTAGAGGGCTTTCAGGCTCGAAACAATTTGTACTTGCCTCTTTATTTAATTGTTAGCTTGATTACTGGTACTTTTACTATTGCAGCAGTCAGCTTCGTATCAGGATTACTTTTAACCAACATTCCTATTTTTTCTGGATACCCTCCAATGGATTTATCTATTGGAGTTTTAGTAGTTAGTGGACTAATCCTACTAGTAGGTCAATACAAAGCCTTAGACCGCATATCGAAAATTCTTGTTAGTTTACTTACCTTACTAACCTTTTTTGCAGTACTTTCATTGATTAATGGAGGAGCGGAAGAAAGATTATATTCTAGTTGGATTGATTCTAATCCTAGTCCCTGGAAGCTTTCTAATTTATCATTCTTGATCCCTTTAATGGGATGGATGCCTGGCCCTGTCGAATTATGTGTTTGGCCATCTTTATGGATGTTTTCTAGCTCCAAAAACAATAATTACATACCAACTCTTGCTGAATCTGAAATGGATTTCAATTTAGGGTATTTAATTACTGTTATCACGGCGATATTTTTTGTAACTCTTGGTGCATTCACTATGTATGAAAGTGGGGATGCAATGCTATCGGGAAGTGGAGTTTCTTTTGCTCAAAACCTTATTCGTATTTATACAGAGTCTATGGGTAATTGGGCTAGATGGATTATTGTTCCAGCTTCCTTTGCTGCAATGTTTAGTACAACTTTAACTTGCTTAGATGCCTACCCTAGAAGTATTTCTGCCATTCAAGTACTTTTAAGAAAAAAAAGAGAGAAAATTAATTTCTCTTCAGCTTCAGAACAAAGTCTGTTACAAAAATGGATTGTTGTACATGTATTTGTTGCCTTAGCTGCTCTTCTTATCGCTAGATCAGGAGGTATCGGTGTTAAAGATTTTGTTTTTGCTGCGATGACCGGTAGTTTTCTTACGGCCCCTTTGTTTGCATGGATGGCAATGGATACTATTAACAGTTCATTAGTTCCTGCAAAACACCAATATGGTCTTTTTATGAGATTTTTATGTTGGATGGGATTGATTTTTTTAGGTGGATTTAGCTTGCTTTTTGTGGCTAATGCATTTTTTGGACTAGGTGTTTGAAACTAAATAAATTAGACATTAAATGATTTTTAAGGAGAATAGATGTAATGTGAATTATTACCTTGAGACAAGATTTATCTCAGAGAATAGAAGAGTTGAAATTGCTCGGATGGTCAGATGATGGTGCAACAAGATATGCCCAAAATCTTTTCGATCAAGCTGGGTTTAATGAGCAATGGCCAAACCAGGTTCTAATCATTACGTTTTCAATAATCTTTTGTTTAGTTTGCTTGATACTTTTTATTTTAATTAGTAATTGGAAGAGTAAAGATTTAAACAAATCTTCAGTGGTAAAAAAAGATTCAAAAGCTAGTAAAGATATCTTTCCAAATCTAGATGAAAGCCATATTAAGAAAGTCAGTAATACTCAAGACTTGAAAATATCACATAAAGATCTACGAGCTTTATCCGTAAAACCTTTAAAAAGAGAAATTAATCCGAGGGAATTCATTGCTGTATTTAAAGAAACTTCAGTTAACATTGATTCTGTAATTGAGCATCTACTATTGATTGCACTTCTATTTGGAGAGGTTTTTATTATTTTTTCAAGAGGATTAATATCATACTTCCCTTCTTTATTAAAATATCATGATACAAGTAAATTGCCTAAATCTTCTGATATATTAGTCTCTGGTAGTGAAAAATTTAATCATATTGATTTTCTTGATAGGAAAGATGATTTAAACAAGAAAAAGAATCTTGAGCTAAGGAATTTGTTGAGAGGCATACCCAAAACTTCAAAACTAAATAAAACACAATTGGTAGATAAAATTTTATCTATAGAGTTTGCTAGCCCTCTTAGGAAGTAAGAGGATTCAATCTATTTTTTATTTATGAATTTTCTATATATTATTTAAATCAATCCCAGTGATCCTGCCGTAAAACCTACTCCGCAGAAAAAAACAAATTCTAATAAATCCCTATTGCCTGATGGGATTCTATTTAAGACAACGTAAATTCGTTGAGCCATTTGAACCTTGTACTCACAGGTGTAGAAAAACTAATTGATAACTCTTGTAATCGTGGTCAGGGATATTACGGCTAACCGAACATTCGCTGTGGTCGATCTGAGAAGTGGTTGTTCATCTTTTCCTTCGCTGGTTAAATATCTTCTAGCTTATTGACTTTTTTAAATCGCACGAATTATAAGGCTCTCCATTTAATCCTTTTGAGTAGTTTTCGAATATTGTTTCGATTTTATTCAATTAATTTATTTTTGAAATTTGTTATTTGACTTGAGTCAGCAATGATTAAACTGAGTTCTTTGCGAAGTGGGCTTATCTTTACTTTATCTATCTCCAGAGTACCTTGATTTAACTTTACTCTATAATTTACTTCTTCATTAATATTAGTTGTAAGATAGTCACTTCTTTGATGGGCGCCTCTACTCTCCTTCCTTTCAATAGCTGAAATAATTGTTGCTTCTGCACATATAATTGAGGCCTCGATGTCAAAAGAATTAGCAAGATCTTTATTGTTATTATATTCAATTCTAATATCTAATTCTTTTAAGGATTCCTTTAGTCCTTTGATTTTTTCTAAACCATTTTTTAGTGACTCTTCATTCTTAATGACACCACAATCTTTCCACATAATATTACTTAACTCATATTGTATTTCTGAGGGAAGAATATCTCCTTTCCTTATTCTACTATTTATATTATCCAAGCCATCAAGTATAGAGTTTTTATTTCTCATTTGAGATTTCAGTTTTTTTGAATAATCTCCTGCGGCCTTGCCCGCACATTTACCAAAAACTAATATTTCGGCTAGTGAATTGCCTCCCAATCTATTAGCACCATGTAGTCCACCAGTCACCTCACCGGCCGAAAATAATCCTTCTACTCCTGTCCAATGCTCTTCTGCTGTAGCAACAATACCACCCATAGAGTAATGAGCAGTAGGAGCAACTTCCATTGGCTGCTTTGAAATATCAATCATTTGAGTTTCAATAAACTGCCTGTAAATTCTCGGTAATTTTTCAACAATATAATCTTTATCCTTATGACTTATGTCTAAATAAATACCACCATTATTTGTTCCTCGACCTTCAATTATCTCCTTGTAATTAGCCATTGCTACAATATCTCTAGTTGATAACTCCATTCTCTTATTATCGTATTTTCCCATAAACCTTTCACCATTTGAATTGAACAATTTTCCTCCTTCACCTCTTACTGCTTCTGTTACCAATGTCCCAGCGATTTCTTCTGGCAGAACCATACCCGTTGGATGAAATTGAACCATTTCCATATCTGTTAATGTACATCCTGCTTTTAGTCCAAGGTAATAACCATCACCATTATTCTCATACTTCCTAGAAGAACTTTTCTTCCAAATTCTTGTATGACCTCCAGTACATAGAATAACTGCATCTGATAGATGAATTGTTTTATTAGCATCATTAAGATTAAAGGATATAGCTCCAAAGCATATTCCATCATGGATTAAGAGGTCAGTTATATATTCAGAATCATGAATTGGAATATTTAGTTGAGTTGCCTTCTTTAATAAGGCATTCAAAATTGATTGACCTGTGTAATCGCCTGAATAGCATGTTCTTCTATATGTATGTGCCCCAAAAAATCTTTGGTCTAGTCTCCCATCATCTAGTTTTTCAAAATTAGCTCCCCATTCATCTATTTCTTTAACAGCTTTTGGTGATTCTTTCACCATTATTTCTATTTGCTGTGAATCTCCTATTCCATAGCCCTCTATATATGTATCAGCAAAATGTTGTTGCCATGAATCATTCTTATCGAGATTCCCTAAGGCGGCATTTATTCCTCCCGCAGCAAGAACAGTATGAACATCTAATTTTGACCTCTTCCCTAAAACTCTCACATCTAGGCCTAACATCTTTGCCTCTATAGCTGATCTTAATCCTGCCCCTCCGCTACCTATTACTAATACATTTGATACTTGCGTAGAGTAATCTGGAATTTTCATATCTATACAGATCTTTAGGATTAAGTGAAATTCATGTATATTTAATAAATAATTTGCGATTCAACAGGGAACTCAAGCTTTGATCTTGCATTTAGATCTTTTAATTCAACTACAACTGATAAACCACAAATATTTTTATTTGCCTCATGTAGAATATTACCAATACAATTAACTGTTCCGCCGGTCGCAAGTAAATCGTCGACAATTAAATAATTCTGATAATCTTTTAAAGCTTCTTTTTGTATAGATAAAGAATTTTCACCATATTCAAGTTCATATGACTTTGAAATTAAATCTCCTGGCAGTTTTCCTGGCTTCCTCGCTGGAATAAGAGGTTTAGATAATTTTAGTGCAATGGCCGTACCGAAGATAAAACCTCTTGCATCAACAGCAATTATTGCCTCTGAATCCTGGCAAATTTTGCAAGACGCCATCTTATTAATTAGTTCGGAGAATATTTTTGGCTTGGTTAGTACAGGAAATACATCTCTGAATAGAATATCTTTCTTTGGAAAGTCATTGTAAGATTTTATGAATTGTTCTATGTGTGATAAATCCATTTTTTAGATATATTTATTATAAAGACTTTGATTATATTGGAATCTGATAAAAAGACTTGTTTTCATTGTGGGATTTTGGGTGCAATGCCCGAAGAGATAGGAGCCACAATTGATAATTTGAATGATTTGTCCGAAACTAATTATGGTGATTTGAAAATTTTTTCAGGAGAATGGTTGGGGGATGAATTTGATAATCTAACTATATATATAAGCGTTGCTTGGAGTGGTTGGGGAAAGGTAAGTGCAGCAAGAGCTGCAACGAGGCTTATAGGTACTTCCTTCAAAAAGAAAAAAATTGATTTACTTATATTCACTGGAGTAGCTGGTGCTGCTAACTCATCATTAAAACAATGGGATCTTGTTGTTCCTAGTGCATTAGTTCAACACGATATGGATGCGCGACCACTTTTCCCAAAATTTGTTGTTCCGACTCTTCGTACAGACAAGCTTAACTCAATCGAGAAATATTCAGATTGGTCCGTAGCCATTTTAAGCGAGGCAATCTCTCGTGGGAAATTACAAAAGTTTGGACAAATTAGTAGAGGGGTAATAGCTACAGGAGATAGATTTATCACAGAAAAGGGTTTAATTAATATGCTTTCTGATGAAATAATTGATTTATGTGCTGTAGAGATGGAAGGAGCTGCTGTAGCCCAGGTTTCTCATCAAGAAGGTATCCCTTGGTTGATTTTAAGGGTTATTTCAGATTCAGCAGATGAATCTGCTGCGCAAACTTTTAGTGAATTTTTACAGGAATATTCAAAAATATCATGGAATTTGGTTGAGACTCTTATGAGTGAAATTAAATCAATAATATAGTATTTTAGTTGAAATTAATTTAAATAAAAAGCTAATTATCTATTAATTGATTTAAGATTCATCTTCTTGACTAAATTATTAACACGTTTTTTATTTACACCATTATCTCCAATACCTACTCTGGACTCAGAGCGAATTTGTATGGAACTACTTTCTTTTAAGGCTTTTACTTCCAAATCATCAATGTAGTGCATCCATCTAGTAGTTGCTTCTGCATGAATATAATTATTGCTTCTTTCTATTATTTTTGTACGAGGACTTTCTGAAATGAAATTCTCAGCTTTTTGAAAGGCATTATCTAAATCCTCTACTTGCCACTTTTCATTCACACAGTGAGTAACAACTATACATGTTGGCAGCTCATTGCTATTTATCTCCGCCAAGATAGGCTTGTTTAAGACTAGAAAGAATAAGGATAAATTGATTACAAAGATTAAGTTGATTTTCAAAACTATTGTTTGTTTAATATTTTTCAATATACGATTAGACGATATGATTATCTTCTTCATGTTCAGCTCAAATTATTAGTATAATACATGGAACACTAGCCAAATAGTAATAATATGATAGATTTGACAATTCTAATAGTTAGTAAAGATGTCCAATATAATATACCAACAAAAATAAATCCAACTACTCCTGATGCCCAATCTTTCCAGAAAAGACTGCTGATTAAAATTATTATTAATCCAATTATAAGAAGTAACAATTCCATTTAGTTCGATTTTATAACGAAAGCCCAATTTAAGACACCATTGCTTTCCCCTAATTGTTTTTGTAGTTTTATAGAATTGACTTTTAAGATCATTCCTTCATTAGGATAGTTGCTAAATATTTTCTTTCTCATCCAGAGATCTTTGTATATTCCCACTTCAGATGTATGGGATTTAGTTGCTTCTGTTTTAGGGGTCTTAAATCCCAGTAATCTCAGCTGGTGTATCTGAGAGAATTCATTTAGGTTAGAGTTTATGATTTGAAATGCACAAAAGTCTAATTGATTAATTGTATCTAGCTTCTTATTCATAGAATCTTTCTGATTAATTATTCTATCACCATCTTGGTTGAATAACATAACTCTAATGAGTATATCCTTTTTAATTTGGAGTGCTTTAGGAATGAATTTAATTAAATAAATTTTTTCTGTTATATCCTTAAGATTTTTGTTAAATCCTTTGAATAAGATACCATCTCTGTAAAATAAGGTAATACATGAGCCAATTATTTTAGGCTGGATAATTAATTTTGTATTAGGTAAAAGATTATTTAGGATCCAATCTTCATGATTTCCACTATTGAGAGAATAGATGAAAAATTGTTTTTTAGAGGAAGATTGACTGAAAATTCCTTCTCTAATTCTATATAAATTTCTGGTTAGATGTTTAAATATTGAATCTTCAAAATCATCTATATTTTGCGGTGAGGATTGCTTGTATTTATAAATCACTTAGGTTCCTCGCCAATGTTCTCATGAAACTATTTTGTATTAAGCAGTATTTAATTTTTTTTGATTGTCTTTTTCATTCACTATAGTTGTTTATGTGCTTTCACTAGTTAGTAGTTCAATAGATTATGAAGCTGTTACATTTTGGAATGAAACGAAGGTTTGGTTCGGCTGGAATTATCAATGTTATTTTTACCAACCTTATATTGCAGTATCTGCTTTCTATAGATTTCTTTAGCGTTTATATCTCTACCTTAATATCACAACTTTTTAATGGAGTATTTGGATATTTAATTTATGGTAAAATAGTATTTAAAGTAAAAGAAATAAGGAAAATAAATACATCTTTAAAATATTCTTTCTTGATGGTTTCTTTATGGCTATTGAATGCTTTCTGCATTGCATTTGCCAGTAATATTAGCATCTCTAAAAATCTTTCGGCTGCCATAATGATTCCTATATTGGCCTCGATTTCATACTTTACCCAGAAGAATTTTATATTTAATATAAGATCTTGATTGCGATTAAACTCTTTTAATTAAGGATTTTGCATGAGATTTTATTAATTATTTGTTTCTCATTGACTTCAAAACATTCAAACCTTTCATTATTTAACCCTTTTAGTAAACTTGGATTAAGCTTATTTATTATAATTCCTTTATTCATAAAATAGGCAAATTGAGGTGGAGCCTCTACTAAGAGTTTGATTTTATTTGTTCTTGAATTAGTAATAGATCTCCATTCCTCTTCGAAATTATTTGTAGGTACTGCGTAATCACCCCGGCCCATACTATTTTTTAAAATAAGATACTCTCTTGATAGAATCCCTCTTTCATAATTAACTGGATCACCTAACTTCCTTATGGGGAGATCAGCTAAGTTAGTAATACTCCAGATTGTAAAACAAAAAATAGTAATTAACCCATATACATATATAACTTTATAGATATACCCTTTTCTAATTTCCAAGGCAGCTCTTTCTTCTGAAAATGCATCGTCAGAAAGAGCCACTATGCAAAGACAAATGCAACAAGAAATGATTATTCGTGTATACGTTATTCCAAGACTCCATAAAGATAACCATATAATTAAGAAATTTATATTTAAATGGTTGTCTGACTTCCAAACCCTTCGAAATTGTATTAAAGGTAGTAATAAGATTGGACTTAAAGACAAATACGACACCATTAATGATTTTGGACCAATATTGTTCAGTAAAAGGGCTAATAAATTTAAAGGAAATAGATCTATTAGGAGGTTGCTAATATATCTTATCGGCTCTAATCCTAAAGCAGCATAAATTACTGATGTAAAATTTTTAATAAACGGTACCTGAATATTCATATTATAAAGATCCTTGAAACTCTCATAATTGCTTTTATAAATTGCATAAGGAAAAGCGTTTTCCAGTGAGCCAGGAGGTGATAGTCTATAGAATGGATTATCTAGGTAAATATAATTTAGTATACCTATCGATGTTAAAACTAAAATCACTGATATCAGAATGATAAAACTAATAAGGAATCTCCCACTCCATCCAATCCTTATCCTCAATCTATTGCGTGCTCTAAAGTATTTGTATAAATAGTATGCAATTATTATCAGATTACTTCCAAAGAATGCAATAGAAGATAATCTGGAAAAGATGCTTATCAAGCCTATTGATAAGGATATACAAAGTAAAATTATTTTTCCAGGGATTTCTTTCGACTTAACTGACAATGAAATCAATCCAAATCCAGTTAACTCAAATAAACAAATATATATATCTTGTTTCCCTGAGAGTCCAATATCCCATATATCAGGTAATGTAGTAATGATTGCAGTAATTAATAATAATTTTCTGATATTTAATATCGACATATTCCTCAAGATTTCCAAACTTGTTCCAATCGTTAGTATTAGAGCAAGTAGCCTTGTTGATCTAGCAATAGACCACGAATTTGTTAGCTGAAGAGTAAAAGCATCAAAAAATGACCCTAATGAATCCGTCCTAAATGCCTGTCCAATTTTGTAGAAACTTATTAGAGATAGGTTTTCTAACCGAGAGATTTGTAGCGAATCATAGAAATACTGATTTAGTTGATCATCATGCGTGACTGGTAAGGATAGTCTTAATAAAAGTGCTATAATTTGGACTACTATTATTAATAAGAGGCTATAATCTAAAATATTAAAATCCTTTATTATATTGTTTTTTGTTATTAAGATATTGCCAGTAGATTTTAAGGCTTCAATTATAATTACTTTTGTATTCTTTATTTGGCTGGTAAATATATAAATAGAGAATATTAACAAATAATATGACTCTCTTATCTCATGACCTATTAAGTGCGATACAATGTTAATTAGACCTAATAATGTAAATATTGATATAAAACCGATTGAGAAGCAAAGGAAAGTTATTGATTTTATCTCTTTCCAATTTAATCCTAAAGTGATCTTTGTTAAATATTTGTACCACAGTCCGGAAAGGCTAAGCCAAACCCCTAAATAACATAGTAAATATGTCAATTTTCTGCCAATAGATTAGATAGGTACATATACCATAAATGATTTTCTCTTTCAGTTTATAGAAAACTCAATTCCCTGCCTCTTGCACTCAAATTCATTTTGAAATTTATTTTAGACATTAGTTTCTATGACCAAGTAGTCATTTTAGAACAATGTTGAGTAATTTCTTGTTCCGAATTCCTACAGCAACTAAATCTTTTTGCCTCTTTCTCTTAGCCTTTTCATAATTATTAATTATCAGTTCATTCACAGAGGTAATTAGATGGAGCAAAGGGAGCAATGGCGTTCTGGATGGGGCTTTGTACTTGCAGCGGCAGGGAGTGCCGTTGGACTAGGTAATCTTTGGGGCTTCGCATATAGATCATCGCAAGGAGGAGGCTTAGCTTTTTTACTTCTCTATATATTAGTTGTCTTGGTTGTTTGTCTTCCTGTACTTGTTGGGGAGATGGTTCTTGGACGAAGTACAAAAAGTAGTCCCTTCACTGCACCAGAAAAAGCCGCAGGTGGTAAATGGGAACCACTAGGTTGGCTTTTTGCTATTGCGTCTTGCGGGATTCTTTCCTTCTATGCAGTGATAATGGGTTGGACTGTTGATACTTTTTTTCATGCGCTATTCGTAGGACTTCCTGGAGATATTTCTGAGGCTGGAGAATTTTTTGGTCGAATTAGTAGTGGAAAGAGTGTCTTTATAGGTCAGGTTTTTAGCTTGATCCTTACTGCTTGTGTTGTCGCAGCTGGTGTTAGAGGTGGTATAGAGCGATTGACTAGTTGGGCTATGCCTGCGCTCTTCATTTTACTTTTATTCTTAGCTGTTTGGGCCTCTACTCTTTCGGGCGCTTGGGAAGGATATTCATCGTTTTTGATGAGATGGGATCCATCTCAATTGCTTGATAAAACTACAATTCGCAATGCCTTCACTCAAGCATTCTTTTCTTTGAGTTTAGGAATTGGGATTATGGTTGCTTATTCATCTTATTTAGATAAAAGTAATCCTTTGCCTAAGGAGGCCCTCGGAGTTGCAAGTTTTGATACAGCAGTCGGTCTTTTAGCCGGAATGATCACTTTCCCAATTGTCATGACTTTTGGTTTGAAAGAAGTAGTTAATGAATCAACAGTTGGCGCACTCTTCATTGCTTTACCTACCGGATTTGCGAATTTAGGAACATTTGGTCGGTTATTAGCCGCAATTTTCTTTGGACTTGCTTTTATTGCTGCAATTACTTCCTCTATTTCTCTTTTAGAAGTTCCTGTTTCTTCGATGATGGACAAACTTGGGTTTACAAGATCTAAGGCGGTATTCTTTTCAACCTTTCTAGTATTTCTTATTGGTATACCCTCGGCGATTTCATTAGATTTTCTTGGAAATATGGATGCAATATTTAATTTCTTATTGATTTTAGGAGGCTTTCTTATCTCAATATTGCTTGGTTGGGTCGTTCCCCGCAAATACGATCAGGATTTAGCAGATGCAAATTCAAATGAGGGTGTTCGTAGATATCTCAAGTTTATGCTCCGATGGGTGTCACCTCCAGTCATTGCAATTGGCTTATTAATTAGTTCTCTAGATCTTTTCCAGCAATGGTTTGGCTAGAGACATTTATTTCTAGAGAGATAAATGGGCAAAATTATTTATAGATTTTTCAGTTCAAAGATGTGTGATAAAAGGCTGAAGATATTAAATAAAAAAATTAGCTTTGACTAATAAATAATTTCGAATTGCTTTTTCACTGTCTGAAATTTGAAATAATTACGTTTGATATGCACTTCTGATTTTGTCCTACAGGCTTAATGGTCAGTCGCTAAGAATACTTGATCAACTTTGATCAATCCCTAGAAACTCTTATTGTGACTATTATCAGGCCTCAATTTTGAGCGATATTCAAATCATAAATACTTGTGAACTTCTCTAAAAGTAAAAACATTGGATATAGCAGCATTTAACGGTTGCTGAACTGTTTGCTTCCCAAGCCCAAAATCAATGTAATCTCATAACGGTTATATGCGAGTGTACTTTTAACTTATGCAAACCTACGGAAATCCAGACATCACCTATGGATGGTGGGCTGGTAACGCTGGAGTAACTAATCGGGCTGGCAAGTTCATTGCCGCTCATGCAGCGCATACTGGCTTGATTGCTTTTGCTTGCGGTGCAAGCACCATTTGGGAGATGACACGCTTTGATCCATCCATCGCAATGGGTCATCAAAGTTCTATTTTTCTAGCTCATTTAGCTTCTATCGGAGTAGGCTTCGATCAGGCTGGTGCATGGACTGGAGAAAATGTAATTTCAGTCGCAGTAGTGCATTTGATTGCTTCAATGGTTTATGCGGGAGGAGCATTAGCTCATTCCTTGCTATTTGATGGCGATCTTGCTGATGGTCCTGTTCCTACAACTAAAAAGTTCAAATTAGAGTGGAACAATCCTGACAACCAAACTTTTATTCTTGGTCACCACTTACTATTTTTTGGTATAGCAAACATTTGGTTTGTTGAATGGGCCAGAATTCATGGAATTTATGACCCAGCCATAGAAGCTGTTCGTCAAGTTGAATACAACTTGAATTTAGGTGCAATCTGGAACCACCAGTTTGATTTTCTTGCAATCGATAGCCTTGAAGATGTGATGGGCGGTCATGCATTCTTGGCATTTGCCCAGATTGCCGGTGGAGCTCACCACATTGCAACAAAAATGGGTTCTGGTTTGCTTGGTGAATACACCACTTTTAAAGGTTCAAAAGTATTGTCTGCAGAAGGTATTCTTTCTTTCTCTCTAGCAGGGATTGGCTGGATGGCTATTGTGGCAGCTTTTTGGTGTGCTTCAAATACAACTGTTTATCCAGAAGCTTGGTATGGAGAGCCACTCGCATTGAAGTTTGGAATTTCCCCTTATTGGGTGGATACAGGTGACGTCTCAGACTGCACATCTTTCTTGGGACATACAACTCGTGCTGCTTTAACCAATGTTCATTATTACTTTGGATTCTTCTTTATCCAAGGTCATTTATGGCATGCGATTAGAGCTTTAGGCTTCGATTTTAAGAGTATTACTAGAGCAATTAGCAATTTAGATAACACAAGAGTTACTCTTGAAGGCTAGTTCTTTTTGTAAATTTATTCCTACCTAAAATAGGTGGAAATCTTCTAACCCTGCCATTTAGGCGGGGTTTTTTACTTTGTTTGAGAAAACATTAATACTTGAAATAGGCATGCTTTTAAAATTTTTATTGTTTAATTTTGGTTGTTTTGAATTTGAAGGCTATAGTTTATCTCTAAAGAAATACTTCGTTAATATTTTTATTGTTATGAGATCATTGATTTAGAAATATGATCTTTGATCTTAAAAAACCAATTGCTAATATATATTTATAAAAAGCTTTAAAAATGAAATTCATAAAACGCTGGCTTCTTCAACATTATTTTAGTTTTAAGAAAAAAAGATTTTATACAAGCAAGAAAATCAAGGCTACTGATTCTTCTCAGTTGGGTGAATCAAGGATTATTGAATTTATAATTGATTCTTTCGCGAGTAAAGGATATAACATTCCTAATAACTTCTTGGAAATAGGCGCATGTTATTTTTATCATTTGTCTAATAGTTGGTATTTAGAACAGAAATTAGGTTTTAGCGGCTTTTCAATAGATCCTATGAGTGAATTGGAGTCTGAGTTTAGACTTTTCAGGAAGAAAACTACTTTTATTCAATCAGCATATGTTGAAGCTACATATAAAGAGGATTTTGTTAGGTTTTATCAATGCCAAGACAATGGAATGCTTTCCACTGTCGATTACGAATCTTATAAACGGTTAGAGCAACTAGGCCATAGATTTCAAGAAATTAATTCAAAAACTATAAAGACACAAGATATTGAGAATTTATTTCCATCTAGGATAGGAGTCTTAATACTGGATATCGAAAGCATTGAACTACAAGTTTCTATTTTGAAAGAATTGACTAAGAATCGAAATATAAAACCTTTTTTAATATGTGTTGAGACATTAGATATTTCAGAAGGGTCTAGTTCTTGCAAAGAGATATTTGATAACGTTCTATTTCCTGATTATGCTTATATAGCAGGGACGTATTTAAATAGTATATATATTAACAATGAATTGCTCAATTAGAAAAGGAATGATCAATTATCATTTTGTACAAGCTCGATATCATAATTTCAATTTTTAATTATTCGATATTGCTCCTTTTATATCCTAAAATACTAAAGGTTTTCGTGAATTCTCTAAAACTATTTAATGAATCAAAAATATGACTAAGATTCACGCTTTATTTGGAAAAGTATTTTTAAATTTAATTTCTCCTTTTATAAGTAAAACCCCTGCTGCAGAATTTTTAAAAACTGTGGCACGTAAGCAATGGCGAATAATAGGCTTAAATATTGGTTTTGGAATCATCCAAGCTTTTACTGAAGGCGCAACGCTTGGAGTTATTTTTCTAGCAGTACAAGGGATCTCTGCAGGTCCTAAGGAAAGTTCAATTGGTTTAGCTAATTCTATTTCTAAACTTTGGCCTAATGGAACTATTTGGATTAATTCCCTTGAGAATAAGGATATATTTTTAATTTTGTTATTATTAGCAGTCTTCTTACAGGGATTGCAAAGTCTATTTAAATATTTGTCTTTAGTAAGTGCCGGTTATTTTGCTGCAAGATGTAGACCATTGGTAATGGCTCGAATTCATAAACAGGCACTTAGTTTGGATTTTGCGTCAGCTAGTAATTATAGAGTAGGAACATTGACTGATTTTGCAGTTCAAGGTGAAGCAGGTATAAGTCTTCAAATAGATCATTACAGCACTTTATTAGTGCACTTATTAATGATTATTACATATATAATTGTAATCATTAAACTATCTCCTTGGTTACTATTAGCTGCCTTACTTGTTGTTGGATTGTTAACCTCAATTCAAAGACTATTAATTCCTAGCCTACGTTCTAGCTCATTTGATGTAAGCAATAGCGATACGGAAGTTAGCAGTACAATTACTGAGCATTTTCAGGGACTTCGACTTCTACATACTACTGGTCAGCTTGAAATGGCTGAGAATGATCTGAAGAGAAAATTGATTACTTTAGAAAAATCTCTTAAAGGCCAGACAAGAATCATTTCGGTACTACCTTCGCTATCTAATTTTCTTTCAATAATTGCAATTGTCTTAATGATGTTATGCAGTGTTTTTATTTTTGGAGGAAGTGATGTAGGGGTTTTACCTAATTTGGTTACATTCATTCTTGCTCTGCAAAGGTTGAATGTCCGATTAGGAAGTTGTTTTACTCTAATTGATTCAATTGGAAGTAATAGTGGAAGAATGAATAAGCTCAATCAAATACTATCTCGAAATGACAAGAGTTTCAGGAGAAAAGGTGGGTTAGAATTTAAAAGATTATCTGAAAAAGTTATTTTTAAATCTGTAACTTTATCTTATTCTAATGAGACTAGTTCTTCTTTGAATAATATAAGCTTTGATTTACATAAAGGTAAGATGCTTGCACTTGTTGGCCCGAGTGGTGCTGGTAAGAGTTCAATAGTTGACTTATTAGTAGGCTTGTATTCCCCTAACAAAGGAAATATCTTTATAGATGATGTTCCTTTGAATAAAATTAATCTTAATAGCTGGCAAAAAAAACTAGGAGTTGTTAGTCAAGATACGTTCTTATTTAATTGTTCTATTGCAGAAAATGTAGGTTTTGGTTGTCCTGATGTAACTATTAGAGAGATTAAAGAGGCATGTAGAGCTGCGCAAGCAATAGATTTCATTGAAAGACTTCCTGATGGATTTGATACTCTTATTGGTGAAAGAGGCTATCGATTAAGTGGGGGACAACGGCAAAGGCTATCTTTAGCCAGAGCAATAATTAAAGATCCGGAATTACTTATCTTAGATGAAGCAACAAGTTCTCTAGATTCAACTAGCGAGAATTTAGTCGAAGAGGCTATACGTAAGTTTCAAGTTAATAGAACTATTCTCACCATCGCACATAGGCTTAGTACAATTGTAAGAGCAGACAATATAATTGTTTTAGATAGAGGAAAAATAATAGAAATGGGTGACCATAAAACTTTAATTTCAAATCAGAATTTATATTATCAATTATGGAAAAGCCAACAAACAGATCTCAATACAAACAATCGTATTGAATAATTAAATAGGTAATTGATATGTTAAGGACCAATTATTCTTCTAATGCTAGGCTCGCCAACCAAGTTATTCAATCTATTGGATGTTCTATACTTGGAGAGAAGCTAAATCTTAAAGTAGAAAAGTATTCTACATATCATCAAATAGATAAGTTGAAGATACAATTTTGGAAAGAAGGAAGGACTCTAGATGGAATATCTGATTCATATTCAGATAATGATCTGAATGATATTTTCAATTTTTCATTTGAAAATAATAAACCGCTCTTCTTTATGGGTAACTTCCAAGTTGGTTGGTTTCTTAAGAGTTATCAACAGAAAATACGTGATATGTTTAAACTAGAGGAAATAAAACCTCTTGCAGATTCTCAATACCTTGTTTTTGTACGATTAGGTGATGTTGCTCATTTGACTCCACCTTTTGAGTATTATCAAGAAGCAATAGAATTAACTATTAATCGTAATCAGAGCAACGCAAATCTTGATTCGGAATTTGCGAATAAAACTAATTTCATTACAACTGATAGCCCGAGGCATCCTTTGATTAAAAGAATAATCAAAAACTATAATTTAAAGTTGATTGATTCTTCACCAGTGGAGACAATCCTATTCGCGAGGAATTTTAATAACCTAATTTTAACTGGGGGAACGTTTAATTGGCTTGCTGCCTTCCTTTCAAATGCCTCAAATATTATTTATCCGGAATCACCTTATCAATGGCATGGTGATATTTACTCTTCTTTTGACTGGGAATGTCTTTCTTGGAAAAAACATGCGAGATTTAAATATTATGTATTAAAAAATTTCTTTAAATCATATGATTTTTTAGTTTTACTTAAACGTAGAATAAAATCAAAGATGTATAAAATATTAAAGCCAATTATCTATCTGATAAGACAAAATTCAATTTTCTAATTTTTCTGACATCTCCCTTTTTGGAAGATTGTAAAATCGCTCTGGATTTATTTCTGATAACTCAAATCTTCTATCAGCTTGTTCCAAATTTTATAGCTTCATGCAAAAAAGCAATTTTGAAACTATTTTAGATCTATATTACTTTCTAGAACACTTTTTTAAGACCTGACACTACATAGAAGGAACGAGGAAATACACAGTTTTATAATTTTAACTTTTTAAGGATGTTAAGTCTTTGTTTTTATAAATCAAATTGAGTGTATCCTTCGTGACGTATAACCTTTTTGGTTTTTTATGCAGACATATGGAAACCCGGCCGTCACCTATGGGTGGTGGGCAGGCAATGCAGGAGTTACTAATCGCTCAGGCAAATTTATTGCCGCTCACGCTGCTCATACAGGCTTAATGGCTTTTGCAGCTGGTGCTGCAACACTTTGGGAGCTGGCGCGTTTTGATCCCTCAGTGTCAATGGGACATCAGAGCTCAATATTTTTGGCTCATTTAGCATCTATGGGAATTGGCTTTGATGAGGCTGGTTCTGTTTGGACTGGTGCAAATGTTGTCTCAATAGCAGTGGTCCATCTTGTAGCTTCTATGGTTTATGGGGCTGGTGGACTTTTGCATTCCCTTTATTTTGAAGGTGATATGCAAGAAAGTGAAGTTAAGCAAGCAAGGAAGTTCAAATTGGAGTGGGATAATCCTAAAAATCTGACTTTTATCCTTGGACATCATTTGATCTTTTTAGGTGTTGCAAACATATGGTTTGTTGAATGGGCAAGAATTCATGGTATTTATGATGCTTCTCAAGGGGTAGTTCGCCAAGTTGAATACAACTTAAATTTGAATGCCATTTGGAATCATCAATTTGACTTCTTATCTATAAGTAATTTGGAAGACGTGATGGGTGGGCATGCCTTTCTTGCTTTTTTGTTGATTAGTGGTGGAGCACTTCATATTGCTCAAAAAACAGGTATTTACACTAAATACAAAGGTGCAGGATTACTTTCTGCTGAGGCTGTTTTGTCTTGGTCTCTTGCAGGAATAGGTTGGATGGCGATTGTTGCGGCTTTTTGGTGCGCTTCAAATACATCAGTTTATCCAACAGAATTTTATGGAGAACCTCTGGCTCAGAAATTTACGATCGCTCCATATTGGGTCGATACAGGAGATTTCTCTGACAGCAACTCTTTCTTTGGCCATAGTACGAGAGCTGCCTTGACTAATGTTCATTACTATTTTGGATTCTTCTTTATTCAAGGACATCTTTGGCATGCTTTACGTTCAATGGGTTTTGATTTTAAGAGTGTATTGAGTTCTCTTCAGAATAAAAGTTGATTTTTATTATTAGCTAGAACCTGACTTCTAGTTCCTAATTTAAGTACATATAAAAAACCTCGTCAGAAATGTGACGAGGTTTTTTATTTTAAAGACTAAACTTCGAGTTCGTAATTTTTGATTTAAAGATAGCTAAGAATGCCTTCTAGGCATGTGACTTTTTCTTTAAAGCAATAGAGCTTTCTCTTACGAATTCACGTAGACCTAAAACTGCAAACAAAGCTAAGCTGCCTAAGAGAACTGAAGGAATGAATAATTCAATTTGAGACATAATTAACCTCCTTGATCGAATAATGTGAATTAATTTATGTTTGAGTTTGTTTATAGATCAATAATGGAGAGAATAGATTCCTGATTCCATTATATGACCTTACATATTTTCTAGTATTAAACTGGCCAAATGTCTATGGGGAAAAAAACTTAGGTATTTCTACTTTTAGCTTAATTTTTATCCTTAAGGAGAGGAAAATATAAAAAAGTTTAATTACTATTTAAAGCATTGATTTCTAGTTAAGAAAATTTTTTTAATACTCTTCCCAGTATTCTTCCGGATCATTCTCAATATCAG
Source organism: uncultured Prochlorococcus sp. (assembly GCA_902587615.1). Taxonomy (GTDB): domain Bacteria; phylum Cyanobacteriota; class Cyanobacteriia; order PCC-6307; family Cyanobiaceae; genus AG-402-N21. The sequence continues at coordinate 2,454 of CACILY010000009.1, read as the reverse complement.
GCCTATCTTCTAACTCTCCTGGCATTTCTCCAAGTAGCATAAGCAATCCTTCTAAATATCTCATTTCAGATGGATTGTCGGAGCTATTTAGCATATCCCTTATCTTCTTTGAGATACCAGGCTCACCTTTCTCAACTGCTTTGGAGATTAAAAAAAGGGAATCATCAATTCGCTCTGAGTTCATTCTAGAAATATTGTAAGTAAATTAGATAAGTTTTTAATTTTAAAATCAATATAATTAAATAACACTACCAGGATAATTTAAAGTGGCTTGATTGATAACAGCATCAGCAAATTTCTTAGGTTTCCATGCCATATCTCTTACTATAAGAAAGCGAATATCTTTTTCTTTTAGGAATTCGTTGTTTACGAGATTTTGCATATTATCAATGGAAAACTCTCCCCATTCTTTTGAGTTAGTAAACCAAGAGCTCATTTCCCATTCTTCTTCTGCTTCTACATGTTGATAACCAAAAGCAATTTTGCCATCTTCTGATAGTCCAGATATAAACCAATCACCAATTACTCCAAATATATGTGCATAAATTATTGCTTCATTCAGGTTAGGGTTCTCTTTTGCTTTATTGATAGTTGGTATTAGTGAAATGAGTTCTTTGGGCATGAGACAAAAGGAGTGATTATTTAGATATTTCACCTTTTTAATGTGGAAATAGGTTTTATGAACCCTTTTGAGGTTTTATAAATATAGCAAATTGGCAAAACTTCTGAATAAATAAAAGAATTCGCACGTAACTTTGATATTAACTTTAAGACATTTATTACTTCCTAAACATTTTTTTGATTCAATCTAGTTCGGATGCCTTAAATGCTTGAATTGCCATATTGATATGAGCTTCCATTGCACCTAATGCCATTAGGCAGTTAGCACATTTCCCTTGCCCTAAATGCTCTTTATCTTTTTGAAGAGAGTTGAGAATTTTTTTACTTGATTCGAACCAAGAATGAGCTAATTGGTTGAACTTTTCTTGCTCCTCTGAGACTTCATTTGATTCATCAGTGTATTGTGTGATCTCTTTGTGAGCCGTAATTAATAAGGAATTAAGTTGCTTGTAGCTTATAGATGTTGGGATTCTGTTAAATTCTTTCAAGGTATTCTTATTGAGTCATATTGAATATATCAATGAAGATAGACTTTCTCTAGAGCCATTTTTGGGGTGATGACCGACCAATCCTAATTCTTAAAATTTCAATTTATTTCTTATCTTGATAAGTAATCTTTTGAAGAATATAGTTCAATTAGCTTTTTGAAATGATCTCCTCTTTCTTCGAAGTTTCTATATTGATCAAAACTTGCACAGGCTGGTGAAAATAAAATGCTAGAAGCTTTGACTTTAAGGCCTATACTTATGGCTTTTTCAGTGGCTTCTTTTAATTCTTGGTGAATAAATATATCTTTGTTAAATCCAGACGATAGAATTATTTTTTTTAAAATATTTGCAGAGGTTCCATATAGAACTATCCCACAACATTTTTTGTTTAATTGTCTAAGCCATTCTTTTGCGTCTCCAAGTTTTGATTTCCCGCCTGCAATAACAATAGTTGGAGCTGGCACAGAAATTATTCCGGCAGCAGATGAATCGTAATTAGTTGCTTTGCTATCGTTGAATATTTTTATATTCTTTATTTCCCTAAGTATTTCTAGACGATGCTCAACACCTTTGAAATTTGAAGCTGCGTTCTTAATACCTCTTGAAGATATACCAATACGTCTAGCTGCAGCGGTCACCATTAAAAGATTTCTAAGATTGTGAATCCCTGGGATCGGATTGATTGATGACGAAAAAAGTTCCTTATCTTTTTCCATTACAATTCCTTCCTTATTAATCCAAAAATCAACAATATCATTCATCCCTTTACGTTCCTTTGTGCTTATCCAAATGCCTGGTAGTAGAGTTTCGTATTGACTTAGTATATAATTATCGTCAGCATTGTATATGCGTAAAGAAGATTTATCTATTAAACTTTTTTTAATATTAGAATAATTTTCTAAGGTTTTATGTCTTTCTAAATGATCAGGTGTGAGAGTTGTCCAAATACCTATTGAGGGAGAGATCTCTTGGCATGATTCAATTTGATAGCTACTTAACTCCATGATTATCCATTCTGGAATATCTTTAATTTTATTTTTGTATCTAAAAGCAATCTCTGCTGCTGAATTGCCAATGTTCCCTCCCATTGCAGTATTAATTTATATAAAGACTGAATCCAAAGGATTCGAAAGGGCGATTAGCTCAGAGGTAGAGCACTACCTTGACACGGTAGGAGTCACTGGTTCGATTCCAGTATCGCCCATATATAAAAACCTCCTAAAAGCAAACTTTTTTTAATTTATATGTTTTTCTTTTCAAATCAAAATTAGCGATCAAATAATTGGTGTTGTTTCACCCATCTCAATTCACTTTCTTTTTGCTGCCTTCTTATATCCAGACAATG
>CACILY010000008.1 GCA_902587615.1 uncultured Prochlorococcus sp. | reverse complement strand
TGCCATGACAATTAGAGAATACCCTGACAAGAACATCAATAACTGGGATGCAATTGTCATTGGTTCTGGATTAGGAGGACTAGTGACTGCTAGTCAATTAGCTGCAAAAAAAGCAAAGGTCCTTGTTTTAGAAAGTTATAAAATTCCTGGCGGAAGTGGTGGATCTTTTAAACGAAAAGGCTATACCTTTGATGTTGGTGCTTCAATGATTTTTGGCTTCGGGGAAAACGGATATACAAATCTTCTAACAAGGGCACTCGCTGATGTTGGAGAAGAATGCGAAACGATTCCAGATCCAGTTCAACTTGCTTACCACTTACCGAATAATTTAGAAATTTCAGTTGATAGAAATTACAACGATTTCATCTCTAAACTGTGTTCTATTTTTCCGCATGAAACCAAAGGAATAAAAAAGTTCTACAACGTTTGCTGGCAAGTCTTCAATTGTCTTGATGCAATGCCATTACTTTCCATAGAAGATCCAACATATCTAGCTAAAGTATTTTTCAAGGCACCATTAGCCTGTCTTGGTCTTGCAAGATGGCTACCAATTAATGTAGGGGATGTCGCAGCTCATCATATAAAAGATCCTCAACTACTAAAATTTATAGACATTGAATGTTTCTGTTGGTCTGTCATGCCAGCAGAAAGAACTCCAATGATCAATGCGGGCATGGTCTTCTCAGATCGACATGCTGGTGGAATAAACTATCCAAGAGGTGGGGTTGGAATAATAGCTGAAAAGCTTGTAAAAGGTTTAGAGAACTTAGGAGGAGAAATTAGATATAAATCAAAAGTCAAAAAAGTCCTTTTAGAAAAGAAAAAAGCAATAGGTGTCGAACTTGATAATGGAGACAGAATATATGCGCAAGTTGTAATTTCTAATGCAACACGCTGGAATACTTTCGGAGGAGAAGGAGTCGAAAACCCACTCATAGAGATAGATAAGATTCCCTCATCCGAATCTAGATGGCAGAAAAGATATCAACCTTCACCTTCTTTTTTATCATTACATCTAGGGGTTAATGCTGATCTAATACCTAAACAAACCCATTGTCATCATTTAATCTTGAACAAATGGGAGGAAATGGAAGAGAATCAAGGTGTAACCTTCATGTCTATCCCGACGTTACTCGATTCATCTTTAGCACCAGAAGGCAAACATATTGTCCATGCTTTCACCCCATCCACCATAGAAGAATGGGATAGCCTTAGCACAAAAGATTATCTAGAAAAAAAACAAGAGCTTTCAAATAATCTAATAAATAAAATGGAGCAAGTTTTACCAGGCATAAAAGATCAAATAACACATAAAGAAATAGGGACCCCTCGTACACATCGTAGATTTTTAGGAAGACATAAAGGCAGTTACGGTCCAATTCCTTCTCTACGTCTACCAGGTCTATTACCTATGCCGTTCAATAGTACAAAGATTAAAAATCTTTACTGCGTAGGTGACTCTTGTTTCCCTGGTCAGGGGCTAAATGCTGTTGCGTTTAGTGGGTTTGCTTGTGCTCATAAAATTGGTGCCCAGCTAGGTTTAAACCCATGGGATCTGCCTACTTAGACTTTCTCAGGTTGATTAGTTATCACGGAAGAGTATCTAGACTGAACCTATATCCCTGCTGACGCACTGTTGTAATACCACCACCATCTCCCAAGCCAGCCTGCTCAAGTTTTCTGCGGAGTGTCAGGACTTGAGTGTCAACAGACCTTGGACCTCCACTAAAAGGCGGCCAAGCCATTCTTAATAGCTCATGACGACTTCGTACCATACCTGGAGGCATGAGCAAAGCACATAAAAGTGCAAATTCTCGAGGACTCAGTTCAACAGGCTTTTCTCTTAACGTCACCTGACGAAGCAACAAATGAACTTCTAGAGGTCCAACAGAGACCCGTTCCTGGAGCCCTATTCGCCCACGCTTCAAAAGTGTCCTGCACCGAGCAGCTAACTCTTCTAAACCAAATGGCTTACGCATTACATCATCAGCTCCTTCATCTAGAAGGCCAACCAATGGTTCTACACCAGATCTAGCTGTAAGAACTATTACAGAACAACCTAACTGTTGAGCCAAACGAAGTGCAGAATTCTGTTCAAGCAATTCAGCACTTACAAGAAGATCTGGAGATTGATCACGACATAAATCGACAGCCTCGTCAGCGGAAGAGACTGCTGCTGCGAGATGACCATCCTGTCTCAAACGTTGTACAAGAACTGTACGCAGCGTTGGATGAGGCTCTACAACTAATACCTTCGAAGGGCTTTGAGTTGCAGGTTGATCTGAAGAACCCGCTGAAGAAGCTGGGTTTGATTGATTAGAGAGAAGATCTGAAGTAATAGAGGTCACGAGCCTGAGAAGAGCTCCGTTTTAAAGAGCTCCGTTAAGATAAGGCATTACCCTTAAGAAGCTGCACCAAAATTTGGTTACAACAAGCAATGACATCATTTGATGCTCCCAAGACAATAAGGCACTTCCAATCAATTTGTGATGCTTGCCAAGAACTAGTTAGCAAAAACCACAGTCCTGCAGAACTTAGGTTGTATGCAAATGGATATTTAGATGCTCTAAGGAAATGCAAAGATTTAGGCCAAAGAGATCAAGAAACTCTAGAAAAACTTATTGAGAGATGGATCTTGGATCCCTCAAGCTTCGTAGGACCCGATGGAGATATAAGTAAATTATTCTTTCAAAAAGAAAATTAAATAATATAAAATAATTATGAAGCTAATGCTATTTCAAGCTTCTCACGCAATTCACCAGAGTTATACATCTCTATCAAAATGTCAGAGCCTCCAATAAACTCTCCTTTTACATACACTTGTGGAATAGTTGGCCAATCTGAGTACTCCTTGATACCGCCCCTTATCTCAAAATCAGAAAGAACATCAAAAGTGTCATAAGTCATTCCTAGTGAATTGAGAATTTGGACAACATTGTTAGAGAAGCCACATTGAGGCATTAACTTAGTTCCCTTCATAAAAACAAAGATAGGGCTTGAGTTGATTAGGTGTTCAATGCGATCTTTTGTCTGTTTTTCCATAGGTAAATCTTTTAATTTAAGTCAGGTACGGAAGTATTTAAAGCCAACGCGTGAATAGACTCATTTGCTAGCTCATTTTTCAAGGCTGAATAGACCAATTGATGCTGTTTGATCAAGGTAAGTCCGGTAAAAGCCGACGAGACAACGTTGAGTTGTAAATGGTCACCACCACCATTTAGATCTTCCACTGAAACCTTCGCGTCTGGAATTGCTCTAGTTATCAGTGAAACTATTTGTTCAGATTGAACCATTAAGAGTGTTCTAATAGATTTTTTAAAGGAATGAAACTTAATTAAATCTCTTTCCTAGCGCCAGCATAAGGAGTTTCAACGAACCCTAGCTCAAGTAAAGTTTGATAAGCTTTTTGACCTTCTGCTCGTGTAGGAGTCATAAGTTTAAGAACTTCAATAAGCAAAGGAACTGCCACCTCCGGTTCATTACGTCTTCTAAATAAAGATGCAAGTCTAAGATTTGTTTTAGCCAACAAAACCTGGGCTTCTCTTCCTTTGGAGTCCATTTCTCTTGGAATCCTGGCATCAATACCTCTAAAAGAACCATTTATATCTCTATAAAAACTTAATAGTTGTCTTGTTAAGACTCTGGCTTCATCAAAGTGTTTTCTAGCCTGATCTAATTCCTCTTTAGAAAAGGACTCATCTCCTTTTTGAATTAATTCCTTAATAGTGGCTAGATTCAATCCGGTCTTTTCATTCGCAAGAACTTTATAAGTAGAAGTATCTGTTTCCTGAGCATTAAGTGACATCGGAGAAAATGATAAGCTCATAATCACGAAGAGAGCTGTACTTGATAAACGTAAGGACATCTAAAATTAATCTGGGATAGATAAGACTCTAAATTGTTACTTATTTTATTTACGACCTACTGCCTTGAGGGCCGCTTCTTCAGCTGCATGCATCCTTGTAAAAAGTTTCTCATTGAAATTATTTGCTGATTTTTTTTCTATATACGAAATAGCCAGGGGCTCCTCAAAACAAATAGCCGCTTTACCAAAGGGTTTGGGGACTATCTCGCTATAACCAAGCCCTATGGGTAGAACATTTACTTCAACACCAGTTCTAAACGCAAGTTGAGCAAGGCGAATCAATCCTTGTTCAAGCTGTAGGGGCTGACTATCACGATTAATCTTCCCTTCAGGGAAAACAACAAGCTGTTGGCCATTTCTGAGTAAATCAACAGCGTACCTAAGACTTAAGAGAGAAGGTCTTTGTTGATCAATCGGGAAGCAACCCAGTCGATTCAAAAACCAACCTTGAATTCCTTTCATTTCTGAACGAGTAACCATAAATCTACAATCTCTCTTTGTAACTCTTCTACCAGCTGCCATTGTCAACATAAGAGCATCCCATCTAGATCTATGGGTAGGTGCTAAAACCAACGCACCCTTCAAAGGAAGATTGTTTGCTCCTAAAACTATTCGTTTACTGAAATATCTTTTTAAGGCAAGATCTTGGGTGACCCCCATGGCGAGGTAACTCCAAAAAGGATCAACACCAAGACATATTTTTTTTTCACGATCAACGAGGGCCAAGATCTGCTTAATGTATTTTCTTTTTATGAAGTTAACTACGAACAATGGTCTATAACTTGAAAAACTGGGCAGTTATGTCAGCGGCTAAACCTCTTTCAAGAAATAATTTCTTTAACTAATAAAATTAAATCTGATTTATTTCTCTAATGGCAAGTCTTGGCATAAATATCGATCACATTGCAAATGTTCGTGAGGCTCGGAAAACAAATGAGCCAGATCCTGTCCCAATGGCATTTCTTGCAGAGCTTGGAGGTGCAGATGGAATTACAGTTCATTTAAGAGAAGATAGGCGACATATTCAAGACAGAGATCTAAAACTTTTGAAAGAGACCGTGCGCACTCGTTTAAACCTAGAAATGGCGGCAACAAATGAAATGGTCGAAATAGCTATTAAAACAAATCCCGATATGGTCACATTAGTCCCAGAGAGAAGAGAGGAAGTAACCACAGAAGGAGGTCTTGATGTCGTAGCGCAAAGAATCAAAATCAAAACCATTATTCAAAGACTGCATTCACATGGAATACCGGTAAGCCTATTTATTGATCCCATCAATGCCCAAATTGAAGCCTCAAAAGAAATTAATTCAAATTGGGTGGAACTACATACAGGAAATTACGCTATAGCATCCTGGAAGAACCAAGAAAAAGAACTTGCGAAGATAATCGAAGGAACATACAAGTCAAACAGTTTAGGGTTACGAGTGAATGCGGGTCATGGACTTACTTACCAAAATGTAGAACCAATAGCGGCTATAGAGGGTATTGAAGAGCTTAATATTGGACATACAATTATTTCTCGAGCTCTTGCAATTGGTTTAAAAGATGCTGTTAAAGAAATGAAATTACTTATCCAAGATCCTAGAAAAGACCCATTATTTACTCATCAGATATGAATCTAAGAGTGATTTTCCTTCGTAATTTAAGTGGAAAATTAGATTCATACAAAAAAGAGATTTATCTATATACTTTTAAGGCCAACATAAAAATTTCTTATTCTTAAACCTTGCTAACTGTTTATAGAAGTAATAGAGCAGAATGGTTAGCGAAGCTGTTAGCAGAGCAACTTCGATTAACTCCTCCTTCTATTGGAGAAAATGTTGAAATTATAGTTAGCACATGGCCTACGAGTAGGTGGCTCGCTGAACAGATAGCACTAGTTAATGGAATAAGCTCTCAGATTTCTTACCCTTTCCCTGGGACATATCTTAAGAATTTAGTTCGATCGATAAGTTCAAATCAAAGTATTGAAGAAGATCCCTGGCAAGCATCTAATTTAGTTTGGCCAGTACTTGATCTTTTACCAGAAATTATCAATGATAAAAACAGTGGTCCTATCAAAGAATGGTGCATACCTCGATTAGTTTTAGGGAAAGAGCTTGACAGAGATTTATGGCAACTAGCTCGAAGTATTTCTGATGTGTTTGACGACTACATTCTCTATAGACCTAATTTGATAGACGAATGGTGTAATGCATCTAACAATGAATTCTTAACCTCAGTTGAGAAATTACCGATAGAGACACGATGGCAGGCTGCTTTTATTCGACTTCTTCACAAACGCATTCCATGCGAACCCTTTGCGATACAAGTTAAAAAAATAATTGAAAAGCTAAAAAGAGGAGAAATAAAATCTGACCAGCTTCCAAAAGAAGTTCATTTATTTGGAGTTACCAGTCTTGCACCGCTTCAAGTAGAACTCATTCAAGCTCTTAGTGGAATTATTGATATAAAAATATTTCTATTAACACCTTGCCAGGATCTTTGGGAACGTTGCTATAAACGGCGAGAAAATCTAGGGGATCAGTGGTCAACTGTTCATGATGGATCTTGGCTGATCAAAGCACACCGACTAGAAGCTAATCTCGGACGAATGGGAGCCGAATTTCAACAATTACTTGAAGGTAGTGGCGAGTATCAACTAGGAGAAGAAACGGAAGAATTGTTATTTGCCCTTCCCGTCCAAATCGCAAAAAACAAATCAGAAGAGCCAACACTCTTAGAACAACTGCAGGAAAGATTAATTAAGAGTGAAAGTTTAGAACCACTGCAAAGAAAACATACCGATGATTCACTACTCTTTATTGAATGTGCAAGCAAAAAAAGGGAAGTACAAATCATCAGAGATCAAATATTACAATGGCTTGATAAAGATAAAACACTACAGCCTAGAGACATACTAATAATGACGCCACAAATAGAGAGTTTTGCTCCCCTAATTGCCTCAAGTTTTAATGATATAGTCGCTACAGATGTTGATCTTCCTTGGTGTATTACTGACCGAAGTGAAAATAAGAAGCCAGGTTTAATTCAATACATATTAAAATTACTAGAGATTTCAAGCTCTCGGCTTACTGCAACAGAATTAGATGAACTACTTGCAAATCCTTCTATTCAATCTCAACAAGGACTTACGCCTGAAGATGTAAATAATATAACTAACTACTTACAAATAACAGGTTTTCGTTGGGGGGTTGATGGTGAAGAAAGGAATGGAGATGAAGTTCATAGCTTGAGTTGGTGTCTTGATCGATGGTTGCTAGGGCTTATTCATCCCTCAATTCCAGGCGTTGCACCTAGCGGGAAGGCACCAATGTCCAAAGGTATTACACCAAAAGAAATAATTAAGTGGTGGGAGGTAATATCACAAATTGCTAACCACATAAAAGAACTCCGCAAACCAAAGAAATGTAGTGAATGGATTAACCTTTTAAATGTGATACTAAAAGAATCATTTAATGATGGAGGAGAATGGTTATGGGAGTACAACTCTATTTTAGGCGCACTGGATAACTGGAGAAAAGTTGTGGAAGGCTATCAACTAAAACTAGATTGCTTTATTGTAAAAGAAGTACTAAATGAAGCCCTAAACAAAGGTAGCAGTCGTTTTGGACATAGGAGTGGGAAAATAACCATAAGTGCTCTTGAACCAATGAGAGCAATTCCTCATAGAATTATTATTCTAATGGGGATAGATGAGTCCGTCTTCCCAAGAAGGAAAGAAAGAGCCAGTTTTAATCTATTAGAACAAAAAAGGTTCCTCGGAGATCCGAACAGTAGTGATCAAGACCGTTATGTACTATTAGAAGCATTAATGTCTACCAGGAAGTCGTTATTAATAACATGGAATAGTAGAGATGAAAAGACTGGTGAACGGCTTAAAGCCTGTAGCCCAGTACAACAATGGCTAGATCACCTTAAAGATGAACTAAGTACAGAGGATTTAAAAAGTCTTCTAAGACAACCACCAGCAAACCCCCTAGACGTAAACAATTTCCTCTCGGACAAAGGTTCTCCAGCAATTAGTTGTGACAGGCGAAATCTTAAGGCACATCAGTTGCTAGCAAAAACAAATAAGCACAAGACACTTGCTTTGGCGATTCCCTTATATTGGAGTGAAAATTTTAGCATTAATCCCAAAGACAAAATATCAGACGAACAATTGAAGGATTGGTTATTAGCTCCGCAAGCTGCATGGTTATCAAAACACCAACTAAAGCCAAAAGAATGGGAAGATCCTCTAAAAGATTCTGACGATCTCAATCTCAACGACTTACAAAGATACACAATCTTGAAAGAACGTCTAGATAAAGAATTCAGTTCCTTGAAAGACAACCCACAAAAGGACACGTTCGATATAGATTTAAATTATTGGGAAGAGACAACCGCTGGAACAGGGATAATGCCTCCAAAAGCTAGTGAAAGATTAGAATTGGAACTACTAGAAAACCGTTGGACAAATCTAATCTCATGTCTAGAAAGTTTAGGGAAATTGAAGGTAAAAGAACTACAGAGGGAGAAAGGAACAACAGAATATCTATGGGCTGGAGAGTCTCATATAACCATTGAGACTGGGGCATTGAAAAGCAGATCTGTAATGGAGGGATGGCTCAAACATCTAGAAATATGTTCAAAAGGATCATCCATTAATGGAACAATTCTCATTGCACGAAAACCAAAAGGAGAATTTGCAATTGCTCTCAAATGGAAGACAATACCAAAACCACTTGCTCAAAAGATACTTAATCAACTAAAAAACATCGCAAGTCAAGGGTTAGAAGAATGCTGGCCAGTACCTCCCGAAAGTGGCTGGTTATTAGCTAAAGAAAGAAGAGAAAATCCTATAAGGGCAGAAGAACTGTTCAGAAAGAAATGGTCAGGAGGCTTCAAAATAAAAGGGGAATGTGAACGACCTGAGATGAAACTTTGTTTTGGAGTAAGTTCTAATGCCTCACTCTTTCTATCAAGTAATGAGTTTCACAAAGCCTTCTCAACTCTTTATGATCCAATAATCAATTATTTATCGAATTAATATTCAAATGAAATTTCCCACAAGATTAACTCTAATCGAAAAGTATCAACATTTATCAGAGATAATGGAAGGATGGGGTTTTACATGGGGTGGCTTAAAGGATAACAGGAAGGGAGAATGGTGGTTAATGGCCCAAATATTATTAATTGGGGCTCACTTATTACTTATTCAAGTTATATTCGAACAAAGTTGGAATATAACTCCAATCCTTATAATAGGACGAATATCTGCAATATTTTTATTCTTAGATGGAAATATTAAAGTAATAAAAGCATTTCTAAGTTTAGGCAAAAGCCTTTCCCCTCTACCAGAACCAAAAGCAGGAGCGAAATTAATCACCGAAAGGTCATACAAGTATTGCAGGCACCCTTTATATAGAGGATTAATAATTATTTCGGCCAGCCTAACACTTTATACCTTTAGTAAAGTTTACTTGATATTGTTAATTAGTCTCTCGCTGATCTTGATCATTAAAGCGAAAAAAGAAGAGGCTAAATTAAAGATAGTTTATAGCAATTATACAAACTACCAGAAATGTACACCCGCCATATTTAGGAAGATAATTTTTTATGATTGGCGGGAGTAAGAATGAACTCAAAAATTAATAACTCAAAAGAATATATATTTGACGCGAACACCTATCCATTAAAAAAAGGGGTTAGGATAATAGAAGCAAGCGCAGGGACTGGGAAAACATTCTCTCTAGCTCATCTTGTCCTAAGACTTCTAACAGAAGAGAAGTACTCTATGGGAGAGATTCTTGTAGTTAGCTTCACAAATGCAACTGCAGCAGAAATAAAATCAATCATTTGCAAACGTCTATTGCTTGCTCTAAAGGCACTTGATTCAACTGAAACAATAACCAATCAAAATGACCAATTAGATGATGTCCTTAAAGAATGGGTAACGACTAAGGCTTTTAAAAAACAAACAAAGCTCAATTGGTCAAGTTTACTGTTAGAAGCATTAGAAAATATTGATCAAGCAGATATAACGACTATTCATGGATTCTGCTATAGGACTTTAAGAAGAGAGGCCATTAACTGCGGCTCTATTGTAAAACCAACTATAGAAGAAGATAATCGTGAGCTAATCAAAGAAATTGTTCATGAATACTGGAAGAAAGAAGTATTAGAACTAGATCAAAATGATTTAAAAGGGCTAGATCTGGCTGGCTTTACAATAGAAGAGTTAATCAATAATTTAATCAAGATAGATAATGATGCAAGTTTACATTTTAATTTTAAATCAACTAAATCAGATGATCCAAAACCACTTTCAATTGAATTAGCCAATAATATAAAAGTATATTGGCAAGACTTTGTTAGGAATTGGGAAAAAGAAAGTGATTCATTAGAAAGTAGTTTAAAACTTATGGCCAAAGAATTAAGGGCTCAGGGAGTACTAGATACAAAACCATACACCCCAAATCCTAGAAGAGATCGTTCAAAAGAAGTAACGAATTGGATACAGTCAATTAAAATGGCTAAATCAAATCTAAAAAGTAAAGACATTCCTTCATATGAAAGTATTCGTAAAAAAAAATCGCTCCTAGAGGATTATTACCATCCTAAAAATATATTTAATATCGAATTACGAAATAAAATTAATAATCTACAAGTTAAAACAAATGAATTGCAAGAGAGTATTGCAGAATTATGGGATGGACCTTTAGAGCTGGCATGGAGTCATTCATTATATTTAACCAATAAACTTTTACAAAAAAAAAGAGCAGATAGAGGGTTAATGAGTAACTCTGGTTTGATAAGAGAACTAGATCCAAGTCGAGAGAAAGACTCAAGTAATACTAGTTCAATAAAGACAAAAGAACATTTATATAACAGATTGTCTGCTCGCTATAAAGTGGCGCTTGTAGATGAATTTCAAGACACTGATCCTGTTCAATGGCGTATTTTAAAAAAAGCATTTGGTAATAGACAAAGCAATTTGTTAGTAATGGTAGGAGATCCAAAACAAGCTATTTATCAATTCAGAGGAGGTGATCTTAATACCTACAAGCAAGCACGACAAGAAGCCGATCGAATTGATGTTCTACGTAGTAATTTCAGAACCACACCCTCACTAATGAGATCATTAAATAGTCTAATGTCTCAAGGTCTTCAACGTTCAGCACTAAATATTCATGAGTTAATTCCTAAAGCGAAAGAAAATCCCTTATCACTAAGTAGAGGTGAATATCCACTACAGCTACTTAATGTTATAAATGATGAAAAAGAGCAAAACAAAGAGATCCCATATAAAAGCAAAAGCAAGCTTGAATCAAAAATTCCAAATATAGTTGCGAATCACATTCTTAAACTTCTTAAGTCCTACAAAGAAGAGTTACAACCCTCAGACTTCTGTGTACTAGTAAACACTCATCAACAAGCTGAGAGTATTCGACAAGTACTTTCTGAGACAGGATTACCAAGTAGGTTGGTAAATAAAGGTGATGTCTTTAAAAGTGAAGCAGCATATGCCCTTCAACTATTTTTAAATTGCTTAGCATATCCAAGTGATTCTGGATATTTAAAACTTGTAGCTTGTTCTCCTCTAGTTCAATGGAGAACAGAAGAATTTAAATCCGCAGAAATTACTGGAAGGATCGATGCATTGGCGTTGAAGTTTGTAAACTGGAATAGGCATCTGATTAAATCAGGAGTTAGTGGTTGTCTTGCTCAATTATTAGAAGAACGAACAACTGCAGACCTTTCTGAAAGAGGAAGCTTCTTAAGTGATTTAAACCAATGTGCAGAAATTGTACAAGAAGAAATACATAGGAAAGGACTTAATCCAAAAGGAGCAGCAAAATGGTTCAGTAAGAAACGAAATTCATTAGAAGGGTATGTTACTAGGAATCGTCAACCTAATAGCGACATAGAGGAAAGTGCGATAAATGTGATCACGATTCATCGCAGCAAAGGTCTTCAATATAAAGTAGTTATATGTCCATACCTTTGGCAAACTCCATCAGTTCCACAAGGACCTTTATGGAGAAAAGAAGAAATAGGTGAATGGATTTTATCCGTAAATAATACTTTTAAAAACGAAACTTTTAAAGAAGCAAAAGAAGAAACTCTTAAGGAGGCAGAAAGACGTGCCTATGTTGCAATGACAAGAGCGAGCAAGCATCTAGTCATTATATGGGCTAATGTTTTAAGACAGGAAGGAAATCCATTAATAAGTTTTTTATTTGGTCCGAAGACTTTGCATTCAGATGTAAAAGATCTATCTCTTAATAAGATGAATGAATGGTTGAAAGAAAACAAGGTAGATATAACTATAGATTCTGTTAGAGAAACAAAGATCACGAAGAATTGGTCGAAAAGTACATTAAACCGAATTCTTGAAGTAGGGCCTGTACCAAAAAGGATATTAGATAAGGACTGGGGTAGACATAGTTATTCTTCTTGGACAAAAAATGTCCGAAAAGTAAATCATGTCCTCTCTAGCTTTCCTGAGATAGAGGAAGGAAAAGATATTGACGAACAAACTATAGAAATGACTATAGAAAAACAAAGTATAAGTGCTGAAAAAATCAATGAGAGCATAGATTTATCTCAAAATGTATATCAACAAAGTCCTCTTGCAAATTTTCCGAGAGGAGCCGCTGCAGGAGAGTGTCTACATAAAATACTAGAGAAAGTTGATTTTCAACAAAGTGTTTTATCCCCTTTCACAGTGTCGATAATAGAAGAAGAATTTCGCAAGTCTGGAATCGATAAGAATAATCTCAACTCCTTACAAAAAGCTCTATTCAGAATATTCAATACACCTTTAGGTGGGCCATTAGGGGCTGTCAAGTTAAATCAAATCAATTCTAATAACCGATTAAATGAGGTAGGTTTTGATATTCCACTCCCTCAAGGGAAGAGACCACTTAACTCTCATGATCTTTCTAAAGCATTTAAGGAGACTCCCAATGCCCGGTTCGGGCTAGATTATTCCAAAGCAATTGAGAACTTAAATATTAATGCAAAAGGTTTTCTAACTGGGTCAATTGACCTTGTCTTCTCAGATAATGAAGACCAATTAGAAGGACAATGGTGGGTAGCTGATTGGAAAAGTAATTGGCTTGGGATTAAAACCAAAGAAGGTGTTACTTCATGCGATCCAACTCACTATTCAGAAACATCAATGGAAAAGGAAATGTTAATTCATCACTATCCACTGCAAGCTCATCTATACCTAGTAGCACTTCATCGTCTACTGAGTTGGAGGCTACCAAACTATTGCCCCAGAAAAAATTTAGGAGGGTACATATATATATTCATTAGAGGTATACCTGAATCAACAGAAATTTCTTCTAATGCTTATGGCGAAACTGTTCCAGGGATATTTATTGAGAAAGCACCTATAGAAAGAATCATTGCACTTGATAAACTTCTTAAATCAGAAAAACAATGAGTTCTGAAAAGCAAAAAAGTCCTCATTCTAAGATAAATGAGGCGATTCATAAGTTGTTAATAGAAGAACACCCTTCAAACGCCTCTCAATCCCATCTAAAAGACATTATCGAACTATTAATGGGAGCATTAAGAAATGGTGAATTATATATAGACTTAAATGATATCAATGCTTCATCAGAATTAAAACTCAAAGGATGGCCAAACGCTCATAAAGAGGCTCTTCTACAAAGTGGTTGGACGGAAGGAGTTCATCCCCCCATATCATTAAATGGCAATCAATTAAGTTGGAAACGATGGGATTATGAAATGAATGAATTGATAAATCAACTATGTGCAAAGAAAGAGTTGAGATCATTTAAAAGAGACTTCAAATCCTCATCCCAACAAATAGCAAATACACTATTAAATAAAGAACAATTGTCTGCAGTAAAAGCTGTCGAAACAAATGGAGTCATTTTACTTAGTGGAGGTCCTGGGACAGGGAAAACAAGTACTGTTGTTCAAATGCTTATTCAAATTCTATCTAACAAAACAAACGCACAAATTGGTCTAGCAGCTCCTACAGGGAAAGCTGCTAAAAGATTAAAAGATGCACTTCAACAAAATCTCAAAACAGTACATGAAAGATATAGAGATAAGTTATGCCTTGTGCCATGTACAACACTACATAGCTGGCTTAAAGCAAGGCCTGGAGGGTATGGCAAAAACAAATCATCACAAATAAATTTGGACCTTTTAATAATCGATGAAATGTCAATGGTAGAGATAGCTCTAATGAAGGCGATACTGGAAGCATTGCCACAAACGACTCGACTAATTCTTGTAGGTGATTCTAATCAACTACCTCCTGTAGGATGTGGGGCCGTCTGGCAAGAACTCCAAAAGGATAAAGTCCTTAAACTTTTTGGTGATGGAGCAATACATCTAAAGAAGGTCTACAGAAACCGAGGAAATATAGCGTTACTAGCAGAAACAATTAGAGAGCAAGGAAGCAATGTCTTTTGGAATGAGATATCACAGTTCAAAAAATCATCCAATGCTCAATTACATTTTGCTAATTCAATTAATCTTCCTAACCATCTTATAGAAAATTTAAAGAGACATCAAAATCAATTAAAAGAGCTAGCCAAATATTTAAGAACCCAGCTTGATGAAAAAAATTATCTAACAAGTGAAAAAGAAATTGATATCGCAGAACTCTCTCTAAATATTTTTGATTATCTAGAGCAACTTATGGTTTTATGTCCAAAAAAAAATGGGTGGTGGGGCGTAAATCATCTTAATAGTTATTTATTGGATAACCATTCAAAAGAAGGGGTCGCAAATTGGCCAGAAGGTACTCCTATCATATGTAATGAGAACCAACCAGAGTTTGGATTATCAAACGGAGATGTAGGTATTACGATTGGGGAAGAAGAAAAACAAAAAATACTGTTTAGAGTTTTTTCCTCAGAAGGAACAATATCAGCCCGCTTACTACATCCAGCAAGAATAAGAAAAATCAATCCTGCCTTTGCTATCACAATTCATAAAGCCCAGGGAAGCGAATCAAATCATGTCATTCTTATTTGGCCGAATTCCACTAATAAAGAGGCTCACTCAAGTGAGGAAATTGAATTCAACAAAGAATACGAACAAAGATTGTTATATACAGCAATTACTCGTGCAAAAGAAAGATTAGACATAATTATCAAAAATTATTGAAGCTAAAATAACTATAAGGACATAAATCCTATTAGAAGATTATCAACAGATGATAAATTAATAGGGAAACTTTAAATAGGCGCGTCAACACAGCACGGTTAATACCGATTGGAGGTTGTCTGCCTGAATTGAAGGATCAATCAATCAGGTCAGCACTCAAAATTAGATGCCAAAGAAAAAAGAGTCAGCAGATATATCTAGTTCTGTTGAAATCATCTCAACAGAATCAACAACGCCCAATCAAGAGGCAATATCAAATCTTCCTTCTATAGAAAGTGAAGAAGAACCCACTTTAATAATTGAAGAGAAAGAAAGTAATCCAAAAGGTTTTGAAAGCTTTGGTTTTAGCCAAGAACTAATTAAAACCCTTCAAGATAAAGGATATGAGGAACCCACCCCAATTCAGGAGGCTTCTATTCCAGAATTATTGCTTGGGCGCGATCTAGTTGGTCAAGCACAAACAGGAACGGGGAAAACAGCTGCATTTGCTCTTCCCATTATTGAAAGAATTAATCATTCGGCAGGATCTCCTCCTCAAGTTCTAGTTTTGACACCCACGCGGGAGCTTGCTATTCAAGTAGCGGATGCATTTCGGTCATATTCCGTAGGGCATCCAGGTTTCAAGGTTCTGTCAATATATGGTGGTGCAGATTTTAGATCTCAAACTAATACTCTTAGGAGAGGAGTAGCTGTTGTTGTAGGAACACCCGGAAGAGTAATGGATCATTTACGACAAGGAACATTAAATAAAAGCCAAATCAATTGTTTAGTTCTTGACGAAGCAGATGAAATGTTAAGGATGGGCTTTATTGACGATGTGGAATGGATTCTTGAACAATTACCGAATGAGCGACAAATGGTTTTGTTCTCAGCAACAATGCCAACTGAAATTCGAAGAATTTCCAAACAATATCTAAGCAGTCCAGCAGAAATAACTATCAAGCCAAACAATAAAAAAACAACGTTAATAAAACAAAGCTATATCACAGTTCAAAGCAGCTACAAAATTGACACCTTAAAAAGAGTTCTTGAAACCACTTCAGAAGAGGGTGTAATTATCTTTACTCGCACAAAAGCTATTACCATATCAGTAGCCGAGAAACTAGAAAACTGTGGATACAAGGTAGCCGTATTAAATGGAGACGTTCCACAAAATCAACGAGAAAAAACCATTGAAAGGTTAAGACAAGGTCACATAAATATCCTTGTTGCGACAGATGTTGCAGCGAGAGGACTTGACGTAGAGAGAATAGGTCTGGTAATTAATTTTGACATTCCATTTGACAGAGAAGTCTACATCCATCGAATAGGAAGAACTGGTAGAGCGGGGAGACATGGACAAGCAATACTATTTGCAAGTCCTAGAGAACGATCATTTGTTGGAAGTCTTGAAAGGGCGGTAGGCCAACCTATAGAGAGAATGGAGATTCCAAACAATGAAAGTATAAATAGAAATCGAATTCTCAAACTACAAAAAAATCTAATTGAAGCTTCCTCACGAGGAAGAGAGCACGAAGAGGAAACAACTATATTAAAAGAACTGATTAAGAATGCAGAACAAGAGTTAAAAGTTGATGCAAGTGAAATCGCCTTGGCTGCAATAAATCTTGCTCTTGGACCTAATCCACTAATGATTCAAGAAGATGAAACCTGGATTAAAAACAGTAACCAAACTAGAAATAGAAACGACCGTAGAGATTTTAAAGGGAGATCTAGGCGTAGAAATGATTTAGAAGTCAATGCATCTGAAAAGAACATGGAAAGATTTAGAGTTGAAGTTGGATATAAAGATCATGTAAAGCCTGGCAATCTAGTTGGCGCTATCGCTAATGAAACCGGCTTAAGGGGTCGAATGATAGGCAGAATACAAATTTTCGAAGACCACAGTCTTGTAGATCTACCAAAAGACATGCCAAATGATATCTTCAACAACCTGAAAAGAGTTAAAGTGATGAATCGAGAATTGCAAATCAATCGTGTTATTTAAACTAAAAAGATATGAATAAATACATTTTTTTTATTACAACATTTATTCTCATGGATTTAATAATGTCTAATGCAAGTTTATCTGACACTAAAAAGAAGGATATTTTAACTCAAATGTGTCATATAAGTTTTGCATCAGAGATGAGTCAAGCAGGACAAGAAGCACCTTCTGGAATGGCATCTTATACCTGTAATTGCTTCTTTGAAAAAGTATCATTAGGTAATTCTATAAAATCAGCTCAGGATCATTGCAAAGAAAAGGCTGCTAGTAAATTCGATTTATAAGTTCAAGAGAAAGTATGTCCTTAAACAAAAGCACAAAGGATAAGAATCCATTAGGAAGACTTCTTTTAACGATTAAAGATAAAAGAGGATTAGTGATAGCCGCTACAGGTTGTTCAATACTCAACAAACTCTTTGATTTAGCACCTCCTGTATTAATAGGCCTATCAGTAGATGTAGTTGCAAGAGAGCAATCATCATGGATAGCCGGCCTTGGTTTTAATTCCGTACCAAGTCAATTAGGAATACTTGCTATCGTTTCTTGCATAATATGGAGTGCAGAGTCATTCTTCGAATATCTATATGGTGTTCTCTGGAGAAATTTAGCTCAAGCAACACAACATATTCTTCGAATAAAAGCATATAGGCATCTCCAAAGACTTGAGATGTCCTTTTTTGAAAAAGATAGCTCAGGAAGATTGTTATCAATAATTAATGATGATATTAATCAACTAGAACGATTCTTAGATCACGGAGCCAACCAAATACTCCAATTGATTATTACTGTATTTTTAGTAGGTGGAGCAATGGCATTTTTATCACCAGGGGTTGCCTTCTTAGCATTTATACCAATACCAATAATTTTATGGGGTTCAATAAAGTTTCAATCAAGCTTAGCCCCAAAATATAAAGAAGTAAGGGAACGTGCGGGGGATTTAGCCGCAAGATTAAGTAACAATATTGGTGGTATGGTTACTATCAAAAGTTTCGCAACCGAATTATGGGAATTAGATAGACTGACTATAGATAGTAACAACTACCAAAGGAGTAATAGACAGGCAATAAGACTTTCGGCTGCATTTATTCCTTTAATAAGGTTTGCCATTTTATTTGCATTCCTAGCAATATTAATAGTTGGTGGCCTACAAACATGGAAAGGAGAAATGGCCATAGGCACATATAGTTTTCTTGTATTTATTACACAACGTTTACTTTGGCCATTAACAACCCTTGGTCATATTCTTGATGACTATCAAAGATCGATGGCATCTACTAATAGAGTTTTAGATCTAATAGACACACCAGTTCAAATCTCAGGAGGAGGGAAGGAGTTAAACATTAAAGTAATAAAAGGGGAAATATCCTTCCATAACATTAATTTTAATTATGAAGAAAGAGAGACTCTATTTGAAAATTTCAATCTTAAGATTGAGGCTGGTAGTACCGTAGGGATAGTAGGAACGACTGGATCAGGAAAAAGTACTCTTGTAAAATTATTGCTACGGCTTTACGAACTACAAAATGGAGAAATAAAAATTGATGGTAATTCAATTCAAAGATATGATCTTAGGCAATTAAGAAGATGTATTGCATTAGTCAGTCAAGAAGTATATCTATTCCATGGATCGATAGAGGAAAACATCTCATATGGAAGCATCCAAGCATCTAAGGAAGAAATAATTAAAGCGGCCAAATTAGCAGAAGCATCTGATTTCATTGATCAATTACCTTATGGATACAAAACAATTGTCGGAGAAAGAGGACAAAAGTTGTCGGGAGGGCAACGCCAACGTATTGCGATTGCAAGAGCAATACTAAAAAACGCCCCAATTCTTATTCTTGATGAAGCAACTGCATCAGTTGATAATGAAACAGAAGCCGCAATTCAAAGATCACTATTACGAATAACAGCTGACAGAACAACAATTGTAATAGCTCATAGATTAAGTACTGTAAGAAATGCTGATGAGATTCTTGTGTTAGAAAAAGGCGTTATTGTTGAAAGAGGAAGTCATGAGTCCTTACTAGAAAAGCAAGGATCTTATATGGATCTTTGGAAAGTACAAGCTGGTTTAACGTATTAAGAAAAGCCTCTATAATTAATTATTAAATAAGAAATCTACTTTCTTAAGAATTAGTTATATCAAGATCGTAAACGAATTAATAACACGTTCAAATAAACCTTGGACCTTAGGCCAACGGTTTTCATTAGTACTTGCTGCAAAAGTATATAAATATCCTCTATCTAGAGTAATTGTGGCCAATTCATGTCTCGTTCGCTCAGGCAAACTCAAACTATATTCGAGATCATAAAAAATATGACCAGAGCTCTCTCTCTTTTTCGTTTCTATTAACTCAATCTTTCGAGAAGTATCCTGAGATGAAACGACTTGATCAAACAACTTCTGACCTATTTCATCTGATGATCCAATATTTTCTAAATCAACCTCATTAGACACTTCAGAAACAACAAGGCTAAGAGTCTCATCACTATTAATAAGATCATGAAAAACCACTACTGGCCCTTCACTAACTTGGACTCTAGTCCACCCAGTGGGGAACAAAAATCCATACCTACCGTCTGGACTCTGAAAAGGTTCTAAACCTGCAGATCCCCCAGCACTACAGGAGCCCAAACATAAAACAAGAACAATACTCAAAAAAGCACGAACAGAAGAACGAAGCCTTTGATTCATCAGTGCAGCCATAAATTCTTTTATTTTGCATGAGTTTAACGGGAACTGAATAGAAACTTGCTTAAATTTTTGTCCATTTGAAAGAACATGAGTAAATTCAAAGTATCTGCTAAAGAACCCTGAGCAGCTTTACAAGACCTTTAACTTGTCTAATCGACCAATTTGAACAATTGCCAGGCATTGGGCCCAGAACAGCCCAAAGGCTTGCCTTGCATTTAATAAAACAACCAAAAGAGAAAATAGAAAACTTTTCAACAGCGCTTTTAAATGCGAAAAATCAAATTGCTCAATGCAAAAAATGTTTTCATTTAACTTCTCTTGAGATTTGTGAAATATGTAGTAATTCAAACAGGTATCAACATATTGTTTGTGTTGTAGCTGATTCAAGAGATTTATTAGCGTTAGAACGAACCAGAGAATATAAAGGGCTATACCACGTTCTCGGAGGCTTGATCTCTCCTATGGATGGGATAGGGCCAGATATGCTCAATGTTACAGACCTCGTTCAAAGAGTTTCTCAAGAAGACACTGAAGAAGTAATACTTGCCTTAACTCCTAGCGTGGAAGGAGATACTACAAGCTTATATTTAGCTAAACTATTAAAACCATTCGTTAAAGTCACTCGTATAGCCTACGGTTTACCAGTTGGAAGTGAACTTGAATATGCAGATGAAGTAACATTAACTCGAGCCCTTGAAGGGCGGAGAGATATGCAATGAACTAATCCTTACAATATGCCTACAAAGATGAGACAAAACCGTTTTACCCAAATAAAGCCTAAAGAACGTTTACCTGAATGGATCAAGCCATCAATAGGTAAGGCTTCCCAAATAGAGCAAGTTCAAACGCTTGTCAAGGGGAACAACTTGCATACTATATGCGAAGAAGGTAGATGTCCAAATAGAGGAGAATGTTATGCAGCAGGTACTGCAACTTTTCTACTTGGTGGCTCAATCTGCACTAGAAGCTGTTCATTTTGCCAAGTCGATAAAGGACGTACACCAGAAGCTGTAAGTCAGATGGAAGCACCAAGAATTGCTAATGCAGTTAAAGTATTAGGACTCCAGTATGTTGTACTTACCTCTGTAGCCAGAGATGATCTTCCAGACCATGGAGCCAGTCTTTTTACAACTACTATTAGTGAAATAAGAAAACTCATACCAGATATTGCAATCGAAGTCCTTACCCCTGATTTCTGGGGTGGTGCTAGAGACCAACAACAAGCAGAAATACTTCAGAGAAGTCGCCTAAAAAGGGTTCTAGATGCAAATCCTGTTTGCTTTAATCACAATCTAGAAACAATAAAACGTCTCCAAACACAAGTCAGGAGAGGTGCTACCTACAAACATTCACTTACACTTCTTGCCTCAGCAAGAGATATCGCACCAGCTATTCCAACAAAATCTGGTCTAATGCTTGGACTTGGAGAAAAAAGAGAAGAAATCATTGAAACACTTAAAGATCTTCGGGCAGTCGATTGTCAGCAATTAACTCTAGGTCAATATTTACGTCCTTCACTTGCACATATACCTGTTCAACATTATTGGCATCCGAAAGAATTTAAAAAATTTGCTGAGATAGCAAAAGAATTAGGTTTCAAAAAAGTAAATAGTGGGCCATTAGTTCGGAGTAGTTATCACGCAGAAAAAAATTAACCTCAAGATGATGAGCAGAGTTGCCAAAGTCGACAACTGTGCTCAAGTACTTCCAGACAATCGGCAACCATTAAAGAACCAGCACCACCCCAAACAATTCGTAAAGGGAGGTCTAGAAAAGAAGATTGAACATCTCTAACATGACTAAATCCTCTTTTATGAAAATAGCTAATTAAGCGGGTATGTTGATCAATATCATCAAAAATTGCTAATAGGCGTGCCTTCTTGCATGGAGTAACTTCTAAAGCCCAGGCCATAGTTGATGCCCAAACTAAATGACCTATCCCAGCTGGCGCATTTTTGCTGACTCTCATTGTATCCAGCTGTAAGCCTCGTTCACCCTTATAGGCCCATCCTTTCATCTCACCAAGAATTTGAACCTTATTTATTTCTAGTGGTTTAGCAACAACCAACTTAAATGACCAGAGACCAAGTGGTCTTCTCACTTGAATCCTTAATAAAAATCCTAAATCTGCAGATTTTTGCTCTAATTGAGACAGATTAAGCAAAGTCATGAATTTGGCCAAATTAAGTTATTTGGGAAACTCTTAGAAAGAGTATCAATTTGTTTTTGTCTTTCTACAAACCTTTTTCTATCTTGATCAGTAAAACGATCTTTACAAAGATGGCACTGACTACCTCTTATATAAGAATTTTTCATTCTGTCTTCAACAGAAAGTGGCATACCACATGCATGACATAAAAGATGTGTTCCAGGTAGCAGTTGATGATTTAAAGCAACTCTTTGATCAAAAACAAAACACTCCCCTTGCCATCTACTTTCAGTTTGAGGTATTTGCTCCAAATAACTAAGAATACCTCCATGCAAATGACGTACATCTTTAAAACCTTGCTTATTTAGGTATGAGGTAGCCTTTTCACAACGAATACCTCCTGTACAAAACATCGCAATTTGTTTGGGTTGTTTTTGTTCTACCAAAGGTCTTAATTTATTATTGACCCATTCTGGAAATTCTCTAAACATATCTGTATGAGGGTTAATTGCACGATTAAAAGTTCCAACGGCTACTTCATAATCATTCCTAGTATCAATAATTAAAGTTTCAGGATCATCTATAACATCATTCCATTCATTAGGTTCTATATATGTACCTGCCAACTTACTAGGATTAATCCCCTCTACTCCCATAGTTACAATCTCAGCTTTCCGTCGAGCTTTAAATCTTCGAAAAGCTTGTTTTGGAGTCCAACTATATTTAATTTGCAACGGGAAGTCGAATAAAGGCTCTTCTAAAAGATTCAATAAAGAATTAACAGCTTCACAAGAACCGCAAATAGTTCCATTTATACCTTCTAAAGCAAATAAAACAATTCCTTTTATTTGCCTCTCATTGGCAAGATTAGTTACCTTGTCAAATAAGGATGTAATTACATCATCAGACAACTCTGTAAAAGAATAAAAAGAGGCTACCTGCAATAGGTCATCATATGATGTCTCCCTTAAAGTAGTCATTCCCTACTATAGCTAAAGTTAACTTTTACTCCTGCTTCAGCTAATAATTTACGATCCTCTTCAACTTTTGGATTACTAGTAGTAAGTAAAGTATCTCCATAAAATATTGAGTCAGCGCCCGCCTGAAGACAAAGAATTTGAGCTTCTCTGCCAAGCTGCTCGCGACCAGCACTAAGCCGTACTTTACTTTTTGGCATAAGAATTCGTGCAGTAGCAACCATACGAACCATCTCTAATGGATCTATTGAAGATAAATCCTCTAATGGAGTACCTTCTACAGCTACTAAAGAATTAATAGGTACACTTTCAGGATGTGGGTTCATTGTGGCCAATACCTCTAGCAAAGAAGCTCTATCTTGCAATGATTCACCCATTCCTATAATTCCACCACAACAAAGAGTTATGCCAGCAGAGCGAACTCTTTGCAAAGTCTCCAATCGTTCCTCAAAGGTTCTAGTAGTAATAATTCGTCCATAATTTTCAGGGCTTGTATCCAAATTGTGGTTGTATGCGGTCAATCCTGCACGAGCAAGTCTTAAAGCCTGTTCATCTGTAAGCATTCCAGCCGTAACACAGGCTTCTAATCCCAAATCACGAACGCCACGTACCATCTCAAGCATGGCTTCAAAAGACTTACCATCTCGAATCTCTCTCCATGCCCATCCCATACAAAAACGATCTGCTCCAGCTTCCTTCGCCAGCCGAGCCTTTTCAAGCACTGGTTCAACCTCTAATTGAGGTTTATTAACAACATCACTACTGCTATGAATCGATTGAGGGCAATATGCACAATCTTCAGAACAACCCCCGGTTCTAACGCTTAACAATGAAGCCAATTGAACGTTATATCCAGGGTTGGCGGCTCTATGGACAAGCTGAGCTTCCCACAATAGATCCATTAGTGGTTTTTCTAATAATTCCTTTATTTCATTCACAGTCCAGTCATAACGAACCTTAAAACTATTCGTAAATTGTGACCGAGGAGCAACAAGTGTCATAATTCCAATTTGGATTGTTTAAGTATCTAAATGTGTAGTCTTAACAGGCTCTAATCCGCCAAAACGTCTTCTGCGCGACTGATAATCAAGAAGAGCATTTTTTAGATCTGATACTCCGAAATCAGGCCATAAAACATCTGTTATATGAATCTCTGCATAGGCAAGTTGCCAAAGTAAAAAGTTACTTATTCTTCTTTCACCACTTGTTCTAATTAGAAGATCGGGATCAACTTCACCAGCAGTGAAAAGCTCTGAGGCGAAATCATTTTCATCTATCATTGTAGGGGAAAGTTCACCTTTAATAGAACGTTCAGCCAATCTTTGTGCAGCTAAGACTAACTCTCGTCTACCTCCATAATTAGTGCAGACATTAAAATGTATTCCTTTATTATTTCGAGTTGAATCAATCGCCTCTTGAATTAGTTCTTTCAAACCAGCTGGAAGAGGTTCCAAATCACCTAAAAAATTAATTTTTACTTGTTCTAATTTTAATGACTTCAATTCACGTTGAAGTACATTCTGAAAAAGGCTCATAAGGAAATTAACCTCTTCCTGAGGTCTAGACCAGTTTTCAGTAGAAAATGCATAGACAGTTAAAGCATTTATGCCCCAATCACTTGACAAACGAAGGGTTTTCTTTAAAGCCTCTACACCTGCTCTATGACCCATAACTCTAGGTAAGCCTTTAGCTTTAGCCCATCGCCCATTCCCATCCATAATTATTGCGAGATGCTGAGGCATCCTTAAAGGATCCAAACCCTCAGGGATTGGATTTACCTCCTTGGCAAAATCTGAACTAATGGCCGATGGGCGTCTCACTGTGATGAATCCTTATTAGGGCTAGGAATGTCAACACTAATCATTGACTCAGAGATTTTAGAATCAAGATTAGACGAGATAGGTTTTGATTGATTCAGATTACTCAATGAGACCTTTGAAGCAGTTGAACCGATAGGAGCTCCCAATAGATCTTTAAGAAGATCAAGCAGCCTACTACTAGTAATAGGCCTCTCAAGCCGTCCCTGATTGGCTAAAGATAAAGTTCCAGTCTCTTCAGATACAACAACACAAATACATCTGTCAAATCGTTCAGTTATTCCAAGAGCAGCTAAATGTCTAGTGCCATAGCGGCTAATTCCTTGCCTAGACAAAGGTAAAATCACTCCTGCTGAGATAATCCTATTACCCTTTACTAAAACTGCTCCATCATGCAGAGGAGTATCTGAAGCAAAAAGATTTAATAACAATTCGGTAGATAGTTGGGCGTCTATAGGAACACCAGGATATAAGAAATCCTCTGGACGTAAATCACTTCCCATATCAACGACCACAAGAGCACCCCTTCTATTCTGAGATAAGCGTCCAGCTGCCTCAGTAAGTTGTGTAACTGTACTTGAATTTGAACTAAATTCTTTCTGAGGATTACCCATTAGAACAGCAAGTCTTCCTGTCCCAAGCAGTTCCATTAAACGTCGTAATTCTCCTTGCCAAAGTATTGCTAAAGACAAAGAACAGGCTAGAACGAGAGCATCAATTAATTTCGAGGTAATAGGAAGATTTTCAAAACGCTGAACAAACCAGGCCAGTGAAACAAGGAAGAGATATCCTCTAAGAAGCCAAAGAGTACGAGGTTCCTTAACTCTTGCGAAAAGCAAGATACCAAGTCCACAGGCAAATAAGACATCAAGGAGAATTCTTAAATTTATTAGCCACCAAAAATTCACTCCCACATCCCAATCACAATTCAAACTTACCTAATTAAATGCAATAAAGCGATCTGGAAGGACATCAAATTTCAAAAGATCTTCAGGAGTTTCTCTACGTTGAATCAATTCAGAATGTCCATTATTTACTATTACGGTTGCTGGACGAGGAATTCGATTGTAATTCGAACTCATCGATAAGTTATAAGCACCTGTACCAAAAACGCCAAGAATCTCTCCGCTCTCAGGCGCAGGCAAGGGAAAATCCTTAAGTAAAATATCGCCAGATTCACAATGTTTACCTGCGATTGTCACTATCTCAACATTCTTATCATCACAAGGGCGATCTACTAAACACGCGGTATATAAAGACTGATAAGTAATAGGTCTAGGGTTATCACTCATTCCTCCATCAACAGAAATATATTTCCTTATCCCAGGAATATTTTTTTGGGAGCCAATCTCATAAAGAGTTAATCCAGAAGTCGCTACAAGTGATCGTCCTGGTTCACATAATAATCGAGGCAAACTAATACTTCTACTTTGGAAAGCCTTTACTAACGCATTTGCTATAACTTTTATCCAAGTATCTATAGATGGTGGATCATCAGAGGATATATATTTAACTCCTAAACCACCTCCTATATTTAAATCGGTAATTGGATGACCAATTTCTATAGCTAATTTGAAAGCGTCGGCCATCACAATTGCGAGGTCCTTATGAGGATTTAATTCAAAGATTTGAGACCCAATATGAGCATGTAAACCTATTAAATCAGCCCACGAAAATTCTTTTATTTGTTTTAAAACAACCTCTAATTGATCTGGATCAAAACCAAATTTACTATCCAAATGACCTGTTCTTATATATTCATGAGTATGACATTCAATCCCTGGCGTCAAACGTAACATCAATTTAATACAAGGGCCTTCAGGCGGAACAATCTTTTCTAAAAGGAGAAGATCATTAAAATTATCAACAATAACTGTAACTTTATTTTCATAAGCAACTCTTAATTCTCTTTCAGATTTGTTATTTCCATGCAATACAATTTTTTCGCCAGGAACTCCACCTCTCAAAGCAGTAATAAGCTCACCTTCTGAAACAGCATCTAGTCCCATCCCTTCAGAACCTATGAGACTACTCATAACTAAGGAACTATTTGCTTTAGATGCATATAATGCTAAAGAAGGTGCAGGGTAATACTTCTTCAAAGATTGAACATATGCCTTACAAGAGGTTCGGATAGTCTCTTCATCTAATATATAAAGAGGCGTTCCATATCTTTTAGCAAGATCACTGAGCCTGCACCCGCCAACTAATAGGGAACCCTCTTTATTTATCTTAGTTGTTATTGGCGATATGTTTCTGTTAGGACTATCAAGATTCCTATCAGTTTCAAATTGTCTAAATGAATTCATAAAATAATTACTCAAAAAATCAAAGATGCTCATTCAATGTGATTCTAATAAAATATGCCTATAAAAGATCTACAAGAAAAGAGCAAAGATTCTCAAATAGAGGTTATCTCACTTCATGTACCTCATTTGAATAAATGTGTAGAGCTTGATGAAAAAACGCTTGATGGACTTTGGACAAAAAAACAGTGGGAAATAGAGTTATCAGACCCGTCCAGACTTTGTATTGGCATTCAGTGTGCTTCAGAAATAATAGCATTTGCATGTGGGTGGATAGTTTTAGACGAATTACAAATCACTGCTATAGCAGTTAATCCAAACCACCAAAAACTTGGCATAGGAAAGAAACTTACATCTCTACTTTTAAACAAGGCAAAAGCACTTGGTGTCAAAGAAGCAACTCTTGAAGTTGAAAATAAGAACACATCCGCCAGAGCTCTATACAAAAGCTTAGGGTTTAAAGTCACCGGGAGACGAAAGAATTATTATAAAAATGGTAGTGAAGCTTTAATTCTTTGGAAGAATTTAACAACTCCTCTTCAATCAAAATAGTATAAAATCTTACTGGGGGATTACCGTACTTAGCTAAAATCCAGATCGTATAGAAGTCTCAAAACTTAAGTTTTAAATAGAAAATACAAAATAAACATTAAGCTATAACTAAAAGGACATTGAATACACATTTCAGTCTTAACCCTGATAAGTTAGATAGAGATGCAAATGGCCTGCTAACAAATGTTTGAGAGGTTTACCGAAAAGGCCATCAAAGTGATCATGTTGGCGCAAGAAGAGGCAAGACGCCTTGGTCATAATTTTGTGGGGACAGAACAAATCCTTCTAGGCCTCATAGGAGAAGGAACAGGTGTAGCAGCAAAAGTACTTAAATCAATGGGAGTAAACTTAAAAGATTCAAGAGTAGAAGTAGAAAAAATTATTGGACGAGGTTCTGGCTTTGTTGCCGTAGAAATCCCATTTACACCAAGAGCCAAACGTGTTTTAGAACTCTCTTTAGAAGAAGCACGTCAATTAGGTCATAACTACATAGGTACTGAGCATTTACTCTTGGGTCTAATTCGTGAAGGAGAAGGAGTGGCCGCAAGGGTTCTTGAAAACCTTGGCGTAGATCTATCAAAAGTAAGGACTCAAGTAATTAGAATGCTTGGAGAAACAGCAGAAGTAACCGCTGGTGGAGGGTCTTCAAAAGGATCTGCAAAAACAGCAACCCTTGATGAATTTGGTACTAATCTTACAAAGTTAGCTAGTGAATCAAAACTAGATCCCGTTGTAGGAAGACATGAGGAAATTGATAGGGTAATCCAAATATTAGGAAGAAGAACAAAAAACAATCCTGTGTTAATTGGTGAACCTGGCGTTGGAAAAACCGCAATTGCTGAAGGGCTAGCTCAAAGGATTCAACAAGGTGAGATTCCTGACATTCTCGAAGAGAAAAGAGTTTTAACTCTTGATATTGGCTTACTGGTTGCTGGGACCAAATATAGAGGTGAATTCGAAGAACGCTTAAAAAAAATAATGGAAGAAATAAAATCTGCAGGCAACGTGATTTTAGTAATTGATGAGGTTCATACTCTTATTGGGGCAGGAGCCGCCGAAGGAGCAATAGACGCTGCAAATATTCTTAAACCAGCCTTAGCCAGAGGTGAACTTCAATGCATAGGGGCAACAACATTAGATGAATATCGCAAACATATTGAAAGAGATGCTGCCCTTGAAAGACGTTTTCAACCTGTAATGATTGGCGAGCCCTCAATCGAAGACACAATAAAAATTCTTCAAGGTCTTAGAGAGCGTTATGAACAACATCACAGGCTCAAAATTACTGATGAAGCACTAGAGGCTGCTGCAAATCTGGGAGATAGATATATATCTGATAGATTTCTACCAGACAAAGCAATTGACTTAATTGATGAAGCGGGTAGCCGAGTACGTTTACTAAACTCAAAACTGCCTCCTGAAGCAAAAGAAGTCGATAAAGAGTTACGCAGAATACAAAAAGAAAAAGAAGTTGCTGTAAGAGATCAGGATTTTACAAAAGCAGGAGAATTACGAGAAAAAGAAGTAGAACTTAGAGAAAAAATACGATCATTATTGCAAGACAACAGGCAGCAAGATAGTGAAACAAATCCAACAGAGAAGCAAACTCAAAATGTTGTTTCTTCAGAAGAAAATATAACTAATAACACCACTGTTTTAACTAAAAATCTAGAAAATCTAAAATCACCAGTTGTGAGTGAAGAGGATATTGCACATATAGTTGCCTCTTGGACAGGAGTCCCTGTTCAAAAACTTACTGAGAGTGAATCGAAGAAACTACTTCACATGGAAGAAACTCTTCATCAAAGATTAATTGGACAAGATGAAGCAGTAAAAGCAGTATCAAAAGCCATAAGAAGAGCGAGAGTTGGTCTTAAGAATCCAAATCGTCCTATCGCAAGTTTTATATTTTCCGGCCCAACTGGCGTAGGAAAAACTGAATTAACTAAAGCACTCGCACAATATTTCTTTGGAAGCGAAGAGGCAATGATTCGACTAGATATGTCGGAATTTATGGAGAGACATACTGTTAGTAAACTGATAGGATCTCCTCCAGGATATGTTGGTTTTAATGAGGGAGGTCAACTTACTGAAGCTGTTAGGAGAAGACCTTATACAGTTGTTCTATTTGATGAAATTGAAAAAGCTCATCCAGATGTATTTAACCTACTGCTTCAATTATTAGAAGAAGGAAGACTAACTGATTCAAAAGGTAGAACAGTAGATTTTAAAAATACACTTATAATCATGACTTCAAATATTGGTTCTAAAGTAATTGAGAAAGGAGGCGGAGGTCTTGGATTTGATTTCTCCGGAGAGAATGTTGAGAATAGTCAATATAATAGAATAAAGTCTCTTGTAAATGAAGAACTAAAACAATATTTCCGTCCTGAGTTCCTAAATCGACTAGATGAAATAATTGTATTCAGACAACTCACTAGAGATGAAGTAAAAGATATTGCAGAAATTATGTTAAAGGAAGTATTCTCTAGGATTAGGACCAAGGGTATAACTCTTTCTGTATCAGATGCTTTCAAAGAAAGATTAGTAGAAGAAGGCTATAATCCTTCTTATGGTGCGAGACCTCTCAGAAGAGCAGTAATGAGACTTCTAGAAGATAGTCTTGCTGAAGAAGTACTTTCCGGAAGGATTCAGGATGGAGATAATATTCAAGTTGACGTTGATGAGAATAAAAAAGTAAAAGTAAATAAAATAGAAAAGAGTGATAATCAACCTGAACTTGCAAGAGCAAGATATTAAAAATAGGAAATAATTACTCACTTCCCACTAATTAATGTATAGAAATTTTACGCATTCCATATCACCTAAGAAAGTTATAAGAGGAGAGGAAGCGTGGAATGAATCCAAATATATCATCCCCTCAATATGTAAAAGACCCTTATTAGTAGGTAGAAGTAGAGTTACATATAGGCAAAGATCAGCTATTGCTAGAGATATAAAGAATTTGAATATAGATTGCTATTTATCTGAGTTAAAATATGATTGTTGTGAAGAAGATCTCAGAGAATTATATAACATTAGTAAATATAATTCATGTGATGGAATAATTGCTGCTGGAGGAGGAAAAGTCCTTGATGCGGGTAAATTACTAGCAGATAGGCTTGAAATACCATGTATAACAATTCCACTAAGTGCTTCAACATGTGCAGGATGGACAGCTTTAAGCAATATCTATTCTCCAGAAGGTGCTTTCATCCGAGATATAGCACTTCAATCATGCCCTGATTTGCTTATATTTGATTATAAATTTGTAAGAGAAGCTCCTATTAAAACCCTAGCCAGTGGGATTTCAGATGCACTCGCTAAATGGTATGAAGCCTCGCTAAGTAGTAGCTCTAGCAATGATGGATTAGCTCAACAAGCAGTTCAAATGGCTCGAGTCTTAAGAGATCAACTATTTATAGATGGACTGAATGCCATAGAAAATACTAATAGCGAAGCATGGATAAGGGTCGCAGAAGGTTGTGCACTTACAGCAGGTGTAATAGGTGGAATAGGAGGGTCTAAATGCAGAACTGCCGTTGCTCATCCCATACATAATGGATTAACTCAACTGAACTTTACTCAAAAACCTTTACATGGAGAGATCGTTGGGGTAGGGACTCTTATTCAATTGCATCTCGAAGAAATTCATTCAAGTAGTCTATTAGCTACTCAAGCAAGAAAACAGTTAATCGAATTTTATAAAAAACTTAGCCTTCCTACAAAAATAGAATCACTTGGATTAGAAAAATTAACTGCTAAAGATTTAAAAAAAGTATGTAAGTTTACGTGTGATAATAGTGTGGAGGTTAACAATCTTCCATTTAAGGTTAATAAAGAAATTCTATTTGAAGCAATAATAAGCTTAAAAGATGCAAAGTCTAAGGTTAATATAAAAAATACAACCCAAAATGCCTGAGATTATATATTAATAAATATAATAAATGAATTGCTCATCTAAAGAGAGATTAAATCAAATAAAAGATAATTTAATCGACAAGTCAGCATGTACTCTTGCGAATCAGGTTCAATGGATAAAGCTAAAAGGATTATCGAATAATGATCTAGATTTATACCCCGTAGCAATACTTGGAAGTGGAAAACCAATACTATTGATTCATGGATTTGATAGCTGTTTCCTAGAGTTTAGAAGATTAGTTCCTTTATTAGAAAAAAATTATAAATTAATCATTCCTGACTTATATGGATTCGGATTCTCCCCAAGACCAGAGAGAAATGACTATGGTATAAAACAAATAATATCTCACCTAAGTAGTATTATTAATTCCTTAAGAATTAATTCTTCAATAGGGATTATTGGAGCCTCAATGGGAGGTTCAATTGCAATGGAACTTGCAAGAAGAAATCCAGAGAGAATAGATCGCCTATTATTACTTTCGCCTGCAGGAATTACAGCAAATCAAACTGGAATACCATGGCCTCTAAATGAAATTGGTGCATACTTTTTACAGCAAAATTTCGTAAGAAGAAGCTTATGTAGACAAGCCTTTGCAAATCCTAAAACAAGTGTGGGGACTGCTGAAGAAGAAATCGCTTCCATACATTTAAAAGTACCAGGTTGGCATAGATCACTTGCACTATTTGCGAAAAATGGGGGGGTCTCTGATTATGGAAAACCTATACCAAAGCAACCAATAAAAGTAATTTGGGGAAAGCAAGATAGAATAATAAAAGCTAAAGAAAGAAGGAAATCATCAGAGATACTAAAGCTCAACTACAATGAAATCGAGAATTGTGGACATCTTCCACACTTAGATAAACCAGAAGTTGTAGCATCTACCTGGAAAAATAGGTTTTAAACTCATAGAAATGAATGAATCACTTAAGAAAATAATTGAAAGTCTACTTAAATTATGGATAAAGACTCGCTGCAAAAAGATTGATAGAATAGAGGTTGTACTTAAATATTTGAACAATGAAATTTTCAGAGGTAAACTTCCAAGTATTAAAGTAGTAGCTGAGAAAATTAATTTGAATGACATCTATATTGACTATGCAGAAATAGAAAGTGCTCCCATTAATATCGAGATAAACCTACAAAAGAGATATTTAAATATTAAAAATGATTTTACTATCGAAGGTAATATCAGACTAGATGAAGAATGTCTAAGAAAAATACTTTTTCATAAGAGTTGGAAGTGGATAGGAGTTTTACTTACTAAAGAATTAATAGGAGTTGAAAAGCTCCAGTCCATAAGTATTGAGGATGATTTTATTCATATAATTGGAACAGACAAAACCGAGAACTGTAATAAAGAAATAAAATTAACCGTTAAAGCAAATTCCGGGAAACTAATTATTCTAGATACAAAATCTCTCAAAAATTTAACCTTACCAATGGAAGATGCTATTTATATTCATGAAGCATCAGTAAAATCTGGAATGCTATTAATTACTGCTAACTCAATAATCAAAACTTAAAAGGATTAATCAACTCAATTATAAATCAAAGGGAATATGAGAATACTGAAATAATACACAATTACAGGAGTAAACAGATAACTATCAATTCTATCGAGGATACCCCCGTGACCTGGTAAAACATTTCCAGAATCTTTTAATCCAGCGTCTCTTTTCATCATGGACTCAATTAAATCACCAACCAAAGAAAATAAAGCAACTAAAAAACCCAGTAAAAATCCTACTAAAAGAGAAAGGTTCCAATGGCAAAGAGATGCACAAAGCATTCCAACACAAAGGGAAGAAAGGAAGCCGCCAATCACTCCTTCTATTGTTTTAGCAGGTGAAATCGGTGAGAGTTGATTACGACCAAACTTTCTACCAAAAACATAAGATCCAATATCAAATGCAACAATGATTAAGCAAGAAATCAATGTAACTTGCATTCCAAAACCAAAATCTGGTCTAAAATTCAATTGAAAGGAATGTAACGTTTGCAATAAATCTATTTCATTTAAATTTCTTAACTTTAACCAGTGGCTTGGTAAAAAGCCTAAATAAAATAATCCAAAAATAGAAGCTGCAATATCTGCAATAGATCCAGTCATAGGCTGAAGTAATAGCCAACAGCAAATTGCTGCGCCTGAAAGAGGTAATACTGCTGCAGAAAGATTATTAGATACAATCCCGTCCAAGCTTAATTGAGTCGTTAAAAGAAGAATTTGACATGCTACTAATGTTGTTTTAGTAGCAGGTCTAATACCTGTAAATTCAGCCATACGAAAAAACTCAAGCAAAGCAAGATGAACTATTAAACCGACTGAAATAGTAAAATACCAACCACCAAAAATGATAATTAGTAAGCCAAACAGACCAGCAGCCAAACCGCTAATTATTCTTTTATTTATAACACTAGTGAACATCTTGAGTTAGAGAAAAAAGGACATTGAAAGATATATATAAGAACAAATAACTCCTTTAGAAAGATTAAACCATATAAAAGGACTTTGCAAAAATCAAACCATTACTCTAATACAAGAAGGAATTTGATCACTCCATAATGATTTTTGCTCAATCAACCAATCAACCTTATTCTTATCCAATTTGTCTCCTGGAATAATCATTGGGACGCCAGGCGGATAAGGAGATATCAGGTCTGCAGATATCCTTTCATAGGAATTGAACAAAGATATTGTTTTTGAGTCTGATCGCCAAGCATTACTGGAAGAAATTGTCGGTTTCATTAATAGATCAAATGGAGGGCTTGCAAAAGAAGTAGACATTAATGCTTGAGGAGCAGTTGATAAAAATTTGTTCCAATTACTTTCAATGGCTTTCACTAGTCCTTTATGGGAAGCCAACCCCAAACAAAAAGTTAGGCATCCAGGTTCTGGAAGTTCTGCCGTTATACCTTTAGAAATCATCCATTCATCTACCTCAAGTCCATTTAATCCATACTTAGCAGTATGCAAAATTAATCTTAAAGGATCCTGATTTTTGATTAATGGCAAACCTTTTTGGGAGAGTCGAAAGAAAGTTTCCTTCGCATTATTAATGCAATTAATAAGTTTTTTTCGTCCACTCACACTTAACATTTGTTCTAAACTACTTTCACAAGAAGCTAATAATAAAGAACTAGGACTTGTTGTTTGAAATACAGCAATACTCCTTTCGATTGCAATAGGATCTATAAGGTCTCCTTGCAACCAGATTGCCGCGGTTTGAGCTAAGCCTGCTGCAGACTTGTGCAAGGAATGAACAACCAAATCAGCACCGCATTTTAAAGCTGATACAGGTAATTCATCTATATCAGCACAAAAATGTGTTCCATGAGCTTCGTCAACTAATACAGGTAATCCCCTTCCATGCAATTGATTTATAAAATCAGAAAGATCTGTGGAATAGCCTTGGTAAAAGGGATTAACTAAAACAGCAGCAACTATATCTTGATCAAATTCATTTATTTCATTAAGGATATTTTTAAACCAATTAATATCAGCAGGCAGATAATGACCACGATCAGCCATAAATGGCAAATCAAAGAAGACCGGGGTGATTTCTCCTAATAAACAAGCATGAATAATGCTCTTATGAACATTTCTTGGCATTAAAACAGCTTCATTAGGTTTAGCTATTGCCAAAAGACCAGCTTGCAAAAGACCAGTTGCTCCATTTACTCCATACCAACCTCGTTTAGCACCAATTCTCAAAGCAACATGTCTTTGACTATTAGCGACTGCACCACTTTCTATAAGAGGGCCCCCAAATTCAATAAGTTCAGGTAAATCCCAGATACCTGGGCTGGCTCTTAATAAGTTTTTCAAATCATTTGGTAAAGCCTTTCCTCTCAGATGGGCGGGTAAAAAGAGAGATCTTCCCCTATAGGAAGTTAAGAACCTTGCAAGCGACATAAAATTATCTGCTATTCACCCAAGAGTTGCTTATAAAATACAATTGAATTAGTTGAACATCCCAAATAAATATTTTCTATTCAGAATTTTAAAGTAAGAAAATGAGATACGACTTTAAAAGAGATCTTCTATGGTTATTTTTAAGACCATGGGTTTGGATCCCCAGAATTGTTGAAATTCTTTCTTCACTCATATTTCTAACAATTAACCTGATCTTACAAGGCTCAAGTAATGATGCAGAAATACAGAGAAAATTAGCTAAGAAATTATTAAATACACTTACAAGTTTAGGGCCATGCTTTATAAAAATAGGGCAAGCTTTATCTACAAGACCTGACCTTGTTAGAAAAGATTGGCTTGAAGAACTAACAAATCTCCAAGATAATCTACCTCCTTTTGAACATGAAAAGGCAATTAGTATTCTTAAAGAAGAAATAGAGACTGATTTAAATAAAATATTTAAATATTTTCCTAATAAACCAATAGCTTCTGCTAGCTTAGGCCAGGTTTACAAAGCAAAAAGTATAAATGGTGATTGGGTAGCTGTAAAAATACAAAGACCAAACTTAGAATTCATTATCAAAAGAGATATCGTAATAATAAAGATTCTTGCAGTAATAGGAGGACCTTTACTTCCCTTAAACCTAGGAGTTGGTCTAGGGGAAATAATTGATGAATTTGGAAAAAGTCTATTTGAAGAAATAGATTACAAAAAAGAAGCTGAAAATGCAGAGAATTTTGCAAAACTTTTCGATCAAAACCCCACAGTAACTATTCCAAAAGTTGAACATCAAATATCCTCAAAAAGAATAATCTCAACAAGTTGGATTGATGGAATAAAGGTAAAAGAAAAAGTTAAATTATTAGAAAATGATATAAACCCTACTTCAATAATACGGACTGGAGTAATAAGTGGTATCAAACAGCTTTTAGAATTTGGATATTTCCATGCAGATCCTCACCCTGGAAACATGTTTGCCCTAAAAGGTAATACAGGTGAAATGGGGCATTTAGCCTATGTTGATTTTGGCATGATGGATTCAATTTCCAATAGTGACAGGATTACACTTACTGAAGCAATTGTTAATCTAATTAATGATGATTTTGATTTATTAGCAAAGAACTTTCAACAATTAGGTTTTCTAAAAGCAGAGCAAGACTTAAGAATAATTGCTCCTGTTCTTAAAGAGGTTTTAGGCGGTGCTCTAAAAAAGAATGTTGGGTCTTTTAATTTCAAAGAGATAACAAATCAATTCTCCGAATTAATGTTTAATTATCCTTTTAGAGTACCTGCAAGGTTTGCTTTAATTATAAGGGCAGTTGTTAGTCAAGAAGGATTGGCTTTGAGTCTTGATTCAGACTTCCAGATCGTAAATCTTGCTTATCCATATGTAGCAAAGAGGTTGTTAACTTCTGATGATAACGAGATAATAAATTTACTCTCACGTGTCATCTTTGACAAAGAGAATAATTTAAGAGTAGATAGAATAGAGAATCTATTAGATATCTTAATTGAAGATTCAAAAGTTCCAGGGAAAGAGCTGTTCCCAGTAGCAGAAGCTGGTCTTAAACTTTTAGCAGGAAAGAAAGGTGCTTTGATAAGGAAGAATCTATTAATGAGTCTTGTTAAAGACGAAAAGCTAAATACTAAAGAAATGAAAGAATTACTAAAATTAATAAAAACTAAATTCAAACCAGCCACAATAGGTTATGGGATAATAAAAAACCTAAATCCCATTTTTTCAACATAGAAAAGAATAATCTCTATAATACAATAAAATACTAGTCAGATCTGACTGTTTAGGAATGATCAACAAAACCATATCAACGCTAAATGAAGCCATTCCTTATAACAATATCTATCCTGAAACAAATTTTCTTTTTATATTGCTAGGCTTTGGAATATTCATCTCGTTATTTAGCGGACTAGTATTCGCCTATATAATGAGGGAAAAGCTTAAGGCCTGGGAAACAAACAAAATATCCCCATTACCACTAGCGACTCCAACTGCACTTAGTAGTTGGAGTAGTTTTTTTATAGGTCTTACATTTGTTTTCACTAGTGCTCTTCAAATATTTAATTTCTCATTAATCGGATCACTTATATTTTCAATATTAAACTCCCTTTTGTTTGGAATTACAATGTGGAGAGCTGTTAAAGATTTAATGAGACAATTAGAATCTGGGGAGATTAAGGAAATAGATGATTTTCTATAGTTTGGATTTCACAAGTACCAGAAACATCTTCTAATGATTGAAATATCAAGAAAAACAAAGAACGGACTTACCTAATTAACTGATGAAACAAAGGTTGCAAAAAATAATTTCATCTGCAGGCATATCTTCAAGAAGAGCGGCCGAGGTCTTATTAACAGAAGGTCGTGTAAAAATCAATGGGAAGGTAGCTACAGTAGGTGATAAAGCTGATCCAATTGTTGATGAAATTCAAGTAGACGGCACTTTAATAAAAAGGACAAAGGAAATCAAAGTAATTTTGTTAAATAAGCCGATAGGTTTTATATCAAGCTGTAATGATGAATATGGTAGGAAAACTGTATTTAATCTATTGCCAAAATCTCTTAGGGAAGGCCTGCATCCAATAGGAAGACTAGATAAAGATAGTAGAGGTGCACTTTTATTAACAAATCATGGTGAATTAACACTAAAACTTACCCACCCAAAATATTCTCACGCAAAAAGTTATTATGTTTGGCTCAAGGGCATACCATCAGAGAAAGCAATTAATTCATGGAAAAATGGTATATATATTGAAAGTAAGAAAACTGGTAAGGCAGAAGTTGAGCGTATCCAAATCTCGGATAATAAGACTTTAATCAGGGTAACTTTAAGAGAAGGTAGAAATAGACAAATACGAAAAATGGCCGAATATATAGGTCATCCAGTAATAGATTTGAAACGTATTTCAATTGCAGATATACATCTAGGTTCTCTTAAAGAAGGAGATTGGAGGAATGTTAATAAGAGCGAGTGGGGTAAGTTCTTAACATCTATACAAACATTATAAATAAGATTCTATGTTTATTATTAACTTTGTAAAGAAGAATTCTAAGTCAAGTACTAGTGGGGTAAATCCCGATAAAGAAGATCAATATTTAGAGGCTTGTAAATTATTTAGGAATCAAAGAATCAAGTCTAGAATAACTAGAAAGAGTCTTTCGCAAAGGACAAAGATCTCAGTAAGAGTTATAGAAGCAATTGAGAAGGGATGGATTGATAAGTTGCCAGAAAAGACCTATCTTAAAAGAATGCTTAACATCCTAGAGAATGAACTAAGCTTACAAACTAAAGCCCTAGATAGTATTCTTATAAAATCAAATGATCCTAAAAAGATCCAAAAATCTAAGTTTTTTGCACCTGGTAATCTTAATATTTTCAGCTCTTGGCAAGGAAGCATTATTTATATTACGTTTATGTTTTTTTGCATAATTACACTAAATAGATATCAAGAATATCTAATTAAAATAAATTCTCTAAATAGTCAGCCTTTGAAAGAAAGCAATATTATCTTAAATCCAAACAACACAGGAGAGGCCAAATCAACATCAATTAAAGAATCCAATTAAACTTACCTGCTATCAAATCAGAAAGTTAAGAATTGGAGATTTTTTTAAATAAGTTTAATTGCATCTTCAAAAGAACGTTTAGAATTAATCGCTAATTGACTATATTCATTTAATGCGTCAGACAAGCTTTTATCAAATGGTTTCATTCGCCAATCCCAATTATTTTCTATAGTCCCTGGTCTATTTAAACGGGCCTTATTATCTAAACCGAGTAAGTCTTGCAAAGGACAAATAAATAGACGAGCATCTGTTTCGAGACCCATTTTAATAAAGTTCCAGGGAAGAAAGTCGTCTGCGGAATTGACTCTTTCTAATACACGTTTTTTCACATCATCGTCAATTTCATTCCACCAACCAGTTGCAGTTGAATTATCATGAGTGCCTGTATAAACAATCCATTCATTGCCACTAATATTCTCAGGTAAATAAGGGTTTTCTGAAGACCCATCAAAGGCGAATTGGAGGATTTTCATACCTGGCAATGAAAAGTAATCCCTAAGACGTTCTACTGAATCAGTTATTACGCCAAGATCTTCAGCAACTAATGGTAATTTCCCTCCCAAATCCTTCTCTAATAAATTAAGAAGCTTTAACCCAGGAGAAGGAGACCAATAACCATCTTCAGCAGTTGTTTTATGACCAGGAACTGCCCAAAAAGAATCAAATGCTCGAAAATGATCTACTCGCAATAAATCAACTTGATTTAAATGCCGATGAAACCTACTTCGCCACCATTGATACTTAGTAACTTGATGCTTCTTCCAACGATAAACTGGAGTACCCCAAAGTTGTCCTGTAGAAGAAAAATAATCGGGGGGTACGCCACTCTGAATTTTCAATGCACCATTTGTAAGCACTGAAAAAAGAGACCGATTACTCCATACATCAACACTATCTCTTGATACATAAAATGGTAAATCACCAAAAAGAACAACTCCTAAATCCTTTGCTAATTGTTTTAATAACTGCCATTGTCTATCTAAATGCCATTGCAATAATTTCTGCTCCAATAAATTATTCTGATACTTAACACTCCACTGTTTTATCTCTTTGGTATTATTTTGAGCGAATGGAAGGTTCCATTCCCACCAGGGAAGATTGTTATTTTGACGTCTCATTTCCATAAATAAAGCATGGTCTTCAAGCCAAAATTGTTTGGTACACCAAGATTGAAATTGAACATGCCTATTGTTTTCTTGTGATTCCCATGACTCTCTCAAAAGAACACCTAATCTTTCACTCCATAAATTTGCCAATTT
The DNA here is from genome assembly GCA_902587615.1 of uncultured Prochlorococcus sp. GTDB lineage: Bacteria > Cyanobacteriota > Cyanobacteriia > PCC-6307 > Cyanobiaceae > AG-402-N21. Next base: position 414 of record CACILY010000008.1, on the reverse strand, counting down.
AAAATCCACCCTAGAATTCTCAATGTTCTTTATTTCTTGAACTTCATCCAATACACTTATTGGTAGAAATTCTTCATTTACCAAATCATTTACATCAAGAAACCATGGGTTATATGAAAATCCTGAGGGAGAGCTGTATGGAGAACCAGTTGAATCGGTAGGGGCTAAAGGCAAAAATTGCCAAACACCTATTTTATTTTCCGCCAGTAATTTTAACCACTGTCTTGCGGGAGCTCCAAAACCTCCACAAATAGGACTATTAGGCAAAGAAGATGGGTGAAGCAAAACCCCTGAACTTCGATAGTTATTTGAAGTACTTAATCCCATTAGAAAGAAAAAGAAAAGAAATAAAACAAATAACTAAATTCCTTCTTGAAATTGCGAATAATTTAAACAAGGCAAGCATCTATAGGG
>CACILY010000007.1 GCA_902587615.1 uncultured Prochlorococcus sp. | reverse complement strand
GTAAGTAAAAGCAAAGCTAAAGCTATAGAGTTGTTACTTCCTAAAACAAGTTCAATTAAAGGATTACTACCTCCTTGATCACCAACTAAAACATTCGTCAACCAACCGGAAAGTAAAACAAAAGGCATTACCATTAACCATCCCTGGAAAGCCTTGAAAAAAGCTGTATTCAATGGTTTCACTCCCCATTGAAGCCACCCTTCAGAAGGGATCTCAAAGCCTCCTTTCAAGCCCCCTAATTGTTGCCATAAAATAATTAAGGGTGGAATGGTCATTGCAATATATCCAAAAAATACTTTTAGAGACTCATTAATCGGACTACCAACTTCTTTAATTAGATATCCACTTATAGGAATAACAAAGGACGGGAAAACAACTTCTCCTAAAACAACAAAACCTCCTGCTACCAAAATAATCATATCTATTAATGACAATGGAATCTGAGACAATGATGGCCATAAGACATTTTTTTTTCTAAAAGACATCCATCCTTGACGAAGCAAGAGTCCAATACCAATAAGAGTTGATAAAATAGGTAATATCTGAATAACAAGTAATCTCAGAGCAATTCTTTTAGACGAACTTGAATTGATACATAAATGATTATCCCCCCCAAGGGCGAAACAACTTAGTTGATGAAGGAGGGGATCGTACTTCTGATCTATAATCTCATCAAGAGTGCTCAAGGAAAACTTCGTTGAAGTTACATTTTCCAAGAGAGCTTTGCGAAGATCTACAAGTGGTTGATTATTAAAGCTTGGTTCCAGCAAAGAACGACGTTTATCTCTGGATTGCTCTAATAGTGCCAAAGTGAGTCTTTGTCGCTCAGAGCGCTTATCAACAGGTAAATCAAGAAGGCTTTCTTTTAGTACCGACTCTGGATCATTTGCGCCAAAAATTGGTTTTATAAACTCTGGTAGCGAGGGAGCCGCCACTACAGTCATTTCATGTTGTGTAATTGAAAGTTTTGGGGCGACTGAAGGTCTGCTAAAACTTTCTTTCAGTCCTTGTTGCCAGACAAATACTGTCAGCAAAAGCGACAGTAAAGCCATCAACAACTTCCATGCTGGAGTAACTTGTCTCATAGATATTCATTTAAAGAAAAAGAATGCTCAAAGAACATATCTTTTTACTAAATCAAGATTAATTTGACACATTATTAATACGATGATTCTTTCAAATCCTCAGAGCTTATGACAATGCGTCTTCTTCTAGTTCGTCATGGTTTAAGTAGCTTCAATAAAGAACTTCGAATTCAAGGGCGGAGTGATCTTTCTATTCTTAGTGAGGAGGGGGTCTCTCAAGCGATTTCAACTGGGAAAAGATTAAATGAAGTGTCTATTAATCATGCTTATAGCTCACCACTGCAAAGAGCTAAAGAGACCACAAAGAATATTCTTAAGCAGCAAAACAAAGAAATCACACCTATTTTTACAAATGAATTATTAGAAGTTGATCTAGGGCACTGGAGTGGGCTCACTCAAGAAGAAGTTGAATCCAAATACCCTAAAGAATATAAGACTTGGAAGCAAGAACCAAAATCACTGATAATGACAAGAGAAGGTGGAAGTTCATATAACCCCATAAAAGAACTGATCAAGCAATCTGATTATTTCTTGAAAAATCTAATAGAACGACATTCGACAGAAGTAGAACCAACCATATTAATTGTGGGTCACAACGCAATACTGCGGTGCGTCATTCTCCGGCTTTTAAGAAACCCTCCACTTGGTTTCAGGAGACTGCAACTCGACAATGCATCAATATCAATTATTAATTTAAATTCAACAAAAGAAAATTCACATGAGATACAAATTGAATGCCTAAATAGCACAACTCATCTAACGCCAATCATTCCAAAAAAGAAAAGAAGCAGTAGGTTATTACTTGTTCGTCATGGAGAAACTGATTGGAACTTAGAAGGACGTTTCCAAGGACAAATAGATATCCCCTTAAATGAAACTGGCAAGAAGCAAGCCAGAGCTGCAAGTGAATTTCTAAAAGATGTACCTATTCAGAAAGCTTTTAGCAGTTCAATGTCACGTCCCAAGGAAACAGGAGAAATTATATTAAAGAACCATCCTGGCATAAAGATGGAATTACAAGAAGATCTCATCGAGATTGGTCATGGGGAGTGGGAAGGGAAACTAGATTCAGAAATCAACGAACACTGGCCAACTCTTTTAGCAAGCTGGAAATCTTCACCAGAAACTATTCGAATGCCACAAGGTGAAAGCATTCAAGACGTGTCGTCAAGAGCCCTAAATTGTTGGAGGAAAATCATAAAAAGCCTTAAGCCCGATGAGACAGCTCTTGTTGTAGCTCATGATGCTGTAAACAAAACAATTCTTTGTAATCTCCTTGGATTAACGCCAGCTGATATTTGGATGGTAAAACAAGGCAATGGTGGTATTAGTATTGTTGATATCACTGAAGATCCAAATCAACCAAATATAATCAGCTGCCTAAACATCACCTCTCATTTAGGAGGTGTCTTTGACGATACAGCTTCAGGAGCGCTCTAGATGTTTCAGACATATCTATTAGACCCAGTCCAGATTCTTTATGGATCAAATCAGTCCCTAGATAAAGATGCTGTATTAATAATTGATGGAAATATAAAAGCGTTTGGAGAAGAGGCACGTCAATTAGCACAAAAGCTAAATGTTCAAAAAACTTCAGCAGAAGAAAAGCTTTTAGCACCTTGTTTAGTTGATCCACACTCCACCCTGGAGGATCCAATAATTGGAAAGAATGAAACTCTTCAAAGTCTAAAGACAAATGCTACAAATGCTGGTTACGGTCAAGTAGCTTTACTACCAAAAAGTAGATTATGGCGAGATAGTCCTGAGCAATTCCATCAGAACATCTCTTCTACAAATGAATTGTTAATTCATTTCTGGGGTAGCTTGACCGTAGGGGGGCAAAACAAAGACTTATCAGCCCATGCAGATATTCTAAAAAATGGAGCGATTGGGTTATCAGCGGATAATTCATTAATACCTACTAATCTTCTTAAGAAAGCATTACTAATAGGGGAGATTGGAAATGCTCCTCTTCTATTAGCTCCAAGAGATTTAGAAATTCAAGGAGGAGGTCTTGTTAGAGAAAGTGTCGAAACACTACGAGCTGGATGGTTACCTGATCCCGTCGAAAGTGAAACACTACCTCTATACCAACTACTTGAGTTACATAGGTGTCATCCCGATGTATCAGTAAGAATAATGAATATGTCTACAGCGGCAGGTGTGTCAATTCTTTCTAAAAGTACAACAGCAACCATGGCAAGTGTTGGTTGGTGGCATCTGATTGCTGACAGCTCTAATCTTGCACCTTATGAAATTGGGTGGCGCGTTACGCCTTCTATTGGAAGTCCAAGTGATAGGAAGGAATTAATTAAGGGTCTAAAGAAAGGAACCTTAACTGCCATTGCCGTCAATTCAATTGCACTCGATGAGGCAGAAATCAAGCAACCTTCTGCTCATAGATTGCCTGGACTAAATGGATATAAACTTGTACTACCCTTACTCTGGCAAGAGCTTGTGATTAAATCTAACTGGAGTGTAAAGGAGCTTTGGGAAGCCTTGAGTTTTGGACCTTCAAGGTTTCTAAACCTACCAGAAGAAAGTTTGAATATAAATAGCAATAGATGGCTACTTTTTGATCCTAATAAGCGCTGGATTCACACAATCACAAAAAAAAGTTTCCCCTATTCCGCTAATCAACCATTCGAAGGAAGTGAAATCATAGGGCAAATAGTGGATTGTGGTCTTAAAGATTAAGTCCACCAATACGATTAATTGGCCAAAACCTCCAAACAGCTCTACCTAAAATTGACTTATGTGGTAAAAAAGGTCCCCCTGGCCAAAACCTGCTGTCCCAACTATTGGCTCTGTTATCACCTAAAACCAATACATGGTCAGGAGGAACGATATTACGTAAACCCCTGCAATTACTAAACCCATTCAAATCAGGCTGACAATAATTTTCAACATAAGGTTCTTTTACCAACTCGCCATTAACAAAAACTCTACCTTTTACATCTACAATTATTTTGTCACCCTGTATCGCTACTACACGTTTAATATAGGCCTCACATGCTGGATCAACGATATCTGGAAGGAAACTAATCAAAGGGAAGGTCAGTAGTGCACATTTAAATGATGAAGGAACTTCTTGTTGTCGTCGAGACAATAACTCTTTATCAAATGAACTAGGAGAATTAAATACCACTATCTCTCCTCTCTTTGGAGTTCTTCTTCTAAAAGTAAATTTCTCAATCAAAAGTCGATCATTAACTTGCAACCCAGGAAGCATTGAACCTGATGGAATATATCTAGCCTCCGCGACATAATTCCTTATCCCCACATATAACAAAATTGTGAGGAAGAATGGTGCCCAAAAGTCCCAAAGGATATCTAAGTTACAACTGGATCTTTCACCTTGGTCCAAAAAATTTTTATTATTTCTTTTATTTTTCTGATTCACCTGATTTACGCTTGAAACTACTTATAAATTAGTATAAAGAATAAACAATTTTAATTATTTAAAATTTAAGAAAGAATCGAATAGAAATCTTATTTGAAGTATATAGATTGATTACTTATCTTTATTTGCTGCAATACACTTTTTAAGCAAACCTTCAACAAAAATGCTATCCCTCCAACCGTCTATAACAATTACTCGGCCTTCTAAACTTTTATATGTTCTAAAAAATTCTGCTACATCTTCTAATTGACTTTGAGCTATTTGATTAATGCTTGTTATTTCTTTTTGACGCGGGTCTGCAACAGGAACGCACAATAATTTACCGTCATATGCACCTGAGTCATGCATGTCAAGGATTCCAATAGGTCTGGCTTTAATCAAACATCCAGCGAAAGTAGGTTCCTCCATTATTACCATTGCATCTAAAGGAGCCCCATCCTCTGCAAGCGTGTTGGGGATGAAGCCATAATCAAATGGGTATCTAACAGAAGAATGTAAAACTCTATCCAGAGCCATTACACCAGCACCTGCAAAATATTCATATTTATTTCTGCTTCCAGCAGGAATCTCAACCACTAAGTTGACTAAACCTTTCGAAGGAGATGGTAAAAGAGAGCTAAGATCCATCAGAAGCCTATAAGAAAGAAAGGGGTATAGTTTGTCAGGCAAAAAGTCTTGCCATTGTAAGACTATGACACCTCAAATAAACTAATGCATTGAGTATTTAATCTCTATTCATTTACCTATCAAGAATAAATTAAACTCAATCCAAAGGAAATCCAAATAAGTAAATATTTAATTTATGAACCTTGGTTTATTCAATATAAATTAATTCTTTAGAGTAAAGCAACTAAGCTGCAGAACGATCATCTCTCTGAGTTTGGCTTTTCATCGAATTATTAGCGTTTTGATTTAATTCCAGATGAGTTCTAATAAGTCGCAGTTCTTCAAGGATAGCTGAAAGCACATTTTGAGTAACAGTAGATGGAGAATTTAAAACTTCAACATTAACTTCTTTTATTCTAAGAATGTCTTTAGCAAATCGAGCAACTTCATTTGGATGAAACAAAAGAGGGTCTTTTTGATCACTGCGAAACTCTGGATTAAGTTTTCTTGGATTAAACGGCGGATTAATATTTCTTGTATCAGTATTTGTATATCTATAAACAGAAGCTCGAGAGCGATTAAGAGATTTCTGTACTTCTTCTACACCGATCAGACCATCAGCCAGTGGTGACACGGATTGAAGTTCCTTGGCAATACCTTTGGATGAGGCATAATTCAAGGAAGATTCCTCCAATCCATTAAACATAGTCCTTGACTCTATTTCTAAAAAAATTTTTTCAGAATTTAGCAGACGAATCTCCTAAGAACAAGTCTCAAATCTTACTAAAGACAAGTCTAAAATCTTTCGAAACAATTTATAAGGTCCGAAGTCTCAGGGGAAGATATATATTCAATGTTTAATTGAGAATTAAGACTATGCGCGTCTCCCGCCTAATACTGGCGACATTAAGAGACGTTCCAGCAGATGCTGAAATCATCTCTCACCAGCTTCTTTTGAGAGCAGGCTTTATTAAAAGGGTCACATCAGGTATTTATGCATATATGCCATTGATGTGGAGAGTCCTTCAAAAAATCACATCCATAGTTCAGCAAGAAATGGATGCAAAAGGTTCATTGCAAACACTTTTACCTCAATTGCATCCAGCAGAACTATGGAAAAAAAGTGGGAGATGGAAAGGATATACAGAAGGTGAAGGAATAATGTTTAATTTAAAAGATAGGCAAAATAGAGAATTTGGACTAGCCCCTACTCATGAAGAAGTTATAACAACAATTGCAAATGAAGTATTGCTTTCATACAAGCAGCTACCAGTCAATATTTATCAAATACAAACTAAATTTAGAGATGAAATTCGTCCAAGATTTGGTCTTATGCGAAGCAGAGAATTTATAATGAAAGACGCCTACTCTTTTCACTCCAATGAAGGAGATCTAAAATCAACTTATAATGAAATGAATGATGCTTATAAAAGAATATTTTCAAGATGTGGTCTAGAAACTGTTGCAGTTGAAGCAGATAGTGGAGCCATAGGTGGGGCAGCATCTCAAGAGTTTATGGTTACTGCCAATTCAGGAGAAGATTTAATACTTTTAAGTTCTGATGGTGTTTATTCTGCCAACCAAGAGAAAGCTATTTCAATAGCATCTAAAGCCATTCCACTTAAATCAAAAGACAGAAAAGAAATAAAAACCCCAGGGGATTCTTCAATAAAAGAACTTTGTAATTCGCAAAATGTGGAGCCTTCACAAATAGTAAAAGTTTTATTATTTCTAGCTATCACTCAAAATGGAGATAAGCAACCAATTTTAATAAGTTTACGAGGAGATCAAGAACTAAATGAAATCAAGTTAATTAATACTTTAACGCAAATCATCGGTCAAGATATTATTGACATTTCTCAAATATCAGTAGATAAATTAAAGTCAGAGAATATTGAAACTTTACCGTTTGGATATATAGGTCCTGACTTAAGTGATTCTGTAATTAAAACTGCAAAAAGTTGGAAAAAAAAATTCCTAAGACTTGCTGATCATACTGCCGCTGAGTTATCTAACTTCATTTGTGGAGCAAATAAAAAAGATACTCATAGAATAGCTTTCGACTGGGAGTCAATAGGAGGCTTGCCCAAAGCAGTAGATATAAGAAAAGCTAAAGCTGGTGATCATTGTGTACATGATGTAAATCAAATTCTCCATGACAAGAGAGGCATTGAAGTTGGACATATTTTCCAACTCGGATGTAAATACTCTGATGCATTAGGAGCATCATTTACAAATGAAGAAGGTGCACAAAAGTCTTTCTGGATGGGTTGTTATGGAATTGGGATCTCTAGACTTGCACAAGCTGCAGTAGAACAAAATAATGACGAGTTCGGAATAATCTGGCCAATTACAATTGCCCCATACGAAGTAATAATTGTTATAGCAAATATTAAAGATCCTGATCAGAAATCTCTTGGAGAAGAACTTTATAAAAAGCTTCTAATTGAAGGGATTGATGTTCTATTAGACGATAGGGATGAAAGAGCAGGGATAAAATTTAAAGATGCTGATCTTATTGGCATCCCATGGAGAGTTGTTGTTGGTCGTGACGCAGCAGCTGCCCAAGTTGAATTAATTGAAAGGTCATCCAAAAGCAAAAATATCCTTGAAGTTGATACAGCTTTAGAAAAACTATTAAAAGAGATATCTGAAAAGAAAAAGTTTTCTACCCCTTTAAACCTTTAAAGTTAAAAGGACTCCATCTTTAATTAAATGATTTCTAAATTTTATGGATTATTAAAGCTCTTAGTCCAAAGGGTATTAATCATCTCCCTTGCAGGTTATCTTTTGCTAATTCCTTTTAGTGATACTGCTCTAGCGGCGAAAACCTCCATGACAGGGGACTATTCAAAAGATACTGTTTCAGTAATTAGAGACCTTAAAGACGTTATAGCTATTACTGAGAATGAAGAAGAAAAAACTATTTCTGACAAAGAAGCTGTTTTCTTAATCACTGACTACATTTCTAGATATCGAAATAGGCCACAAATAAATGGTTCGTTATCATTTACAACAATGCAAACAGCTCTTAATGCCTTGGCTGGGCATTACAAAACCTTCCCAAACCGTCCAGTTCCTGAAAAATTAAAAGATCGGCTTAATGATGAGCTTTCAAAGGCAGAGGTACTTCTAGAAAAAAATCGGTAAACAATACTCTTTAATTCATTTCTTTGACTCAAGGAGGGTGTATCTGAGAGTCTTATAAACCTCAATCTAACCGGCTTCGTGCCGCATAGTAGTCCTTGGCAAACGTTGTAGTTATAGGTGCTCAGTGGGGTGACGAAGGTAAAGGTAAAATTACCGACTTACTCAGTCGCTCAGCAGATGTCGTAGTTCGCTATCAGGGTGGAGTAAATGCGGGTCACACAATTGTTGTTGACAATCAAGTTCTCAAGCTTCATTTAATACCTTCTGGAATACTTTACCCAGAAACAATTTGTCTTATTGGCTCTGGAACAGTCGTAGATCCCAAAGTATTGATCCGCGAGATGGAGATGCTAAATGAGAATCAAATTGACATTTCTGGTCTTCAACTAGCTTCCACTGCTCACGTAACAATGCCCTACCATCGCTTGCTTGATAAAGCGATGGAAGAAAAAAGAGGCATACAACGCATAGGTACTACAGGTAGGGGTATAGGCCCAACATATGCTGACAAAGCTCAAAGAAATGGGATAAGAGTTATTGATTTATTAGATGAGCAAAAATTAAGAGAGCAGATAAAAATTCCTCTTGCAGAAAAGAATGGCTTACTTCAGAAAATCTACGGAGTTGAACCTTTAGATCCCGAAGAAGTACTTATGGAATATTTGGAGTACGGAAAGAAGCTAAAGCCTCATGTAGTGGACTGCACAAGAGCAATTCATCAAGCAGCAAGAGAAAAGAAAAATATTCTTTTCGAAGGGGCTCAAGGGACTCTTTTAGACCTAGATCATGGAACATATCCCTACGTAACTTCTTCCAACCCAGTATCAGGTGGGGCATGCATAGGCGCTGGGGTAGGTCCAACTCTTATTGACAGAGTAATTGGAGTAGCAAAGGCCTATACAACTCGTGTTGGAGAGGGGCCTTTCCCTACCGAATTACAAGGAAGTATTAATGACCAGCTTTGTGATAGAGGTGGTGAATTTGGCACAACTACTGGAAGAAGAAGAAGATGTGGATGGTTTGATGGAGTAATTGGTAAATACGCCGTTGAAGTCAATGGCTTAGATTGTCTTGCAATTACTAAACTTGATGTCCTTGATGAACTTGATGAAATTCAAGTTTGTATAGCTTATGAGTTAGACGGTGATCGTATTGATCACTTCCCAAGTAGTGCTGAAGAATTTGGAAAATGTAAGCCAATTTTTAAAACCCTTTCAGGATGGCAATGCTCTACAGCAGATTGTAGAAAACTAGAAGAGCTACCTCCTAAAGCCATGGAGTACTTACGCTTTTTAGCGGAACTAATGGAAGTACCTATTGCAATAGTCTCTTTAGGTGCCAATAGAGATCAAACAATCGTTATTGAAGATCCCATTCATGGTCCTAAAAGGGCACTGCTTAGTTCTTAAATTAATTAATTTCAACCTTTGAGGTCAAAGAATATGGATAATCTATCGAGTTCCCAGGAAAAATCTTTTGATGTGGTTGGCATAGGCAATGCAATTGTTGATGTTCTTGTATACACAAAAGATTCTTTCCTTGAATCACACTCTTTAAGCAAAGGTAATATGGAGCTTATAAATGAGACGCAAGCAGAACATTTATATTCTGAGATTGGGCAAAACTTAGAGACTTCAGGAGGATCAGCCGCAAATACAATTGCAGGAATAGCTCAACTTGGCGGAAAAGCAGGTTTCATAGGAAGAGTTAAGAATGACAACCTAGGGAAAAGTTTTATAAAAGAATTTAATTCAACAGGAGCAATTTTTGATACTTGCCCAATAACAGAAGGTCCGTCCACAGCTCGTTGTCTAATCTTCGTCACCCCAGATGCTCAAAGGACAATGTGCACTTACTTAGGAGCATCATCATTTCTCGAACCAAACGACATAGATCTTTCATTAATCAAAAAAGCTAAAGTTTTATATTTAGAAGGTTATTTATTTGACTCTCCTGCTGCTAAAAATGCCTTTATTTATGCAGCTCAAGCCAATAAGAATTCGGGTGGAGAAGTCGCGCTATCTTTATCCGATTCGTTTTGTGTAACGAGACATAGAGATAGTTTTTTGAGGCTTATTGAAAATAATATCGATATTCTTTTTGCAAATGAAAGCGAAATAATCTCTCTATATAATTCATCTTCTCTTGACTGTGCATTAGAGGAAATCAAAGGCAAATGTAAAATTGCTGTAATTACATGTGGAGAGAAAGGTTCAATAATAATTACAAAAGAAGAGAAAATTCTAATTAATTCATTCAATTTTGGAAAGGTTATAGACACTACTGGTGCAGGTGATCTATATGCAAGTGGCTTCCTTATGGGTTATTCAAATGGAGAAACCCTCTCAAAATGTGGCAAGATTGGTTCAATATGTGCTGGACAAATAGTTACACAACTAGGACCAAGATCAAATGTACCTCTTTTAAAAATGGTCAGAGAGAATCTATAGAGCCTGTTACCTTATTAGCCCAATTCAAGTAAGAATTTGAGGAAGAGGCTTCCCATGAGAGCAATTCAGGGTTTTCATAGCTATGAAGATCTTTAACAGTATCTAATAATTTTTCTAATTGAAATTTTGTGGTTTTAATCATTATCTGAACTTCTCCATCTCTTTTCAATTGACTATTCCACCAATACATAGATTCAATTTGATGAAAGCTAATACATGCTGCCAATTTTTTTCGCAAGATTCTTTCGGCTAAAACTTCAGCATTTTCAGAATTAGCCTCTGTGGTTAAAACAATCATTAATTCCTTGTTGAGAGTCATAAGATGAAATAAATTTTTTTAGCTATCCATTAATAGCTATACGTTCAACAATCTCCTCAAAAGTATTAACAATCTCCAAATCACTAGAAATAGTTGGTCGAGAGAGAAGCCAAAGGTTTAGTTTCAAGGCTTTCGAAAGCTCTCTCCAAAGCTTCTCTGTTTTTCCTCCAGATTGTCTACAAACGACTCCATCTATCTCCCATCTTTTGCAAAGAGCTAATTCAATCTCTCCGCAAGATGACTGGTTAAATGGTCTAAGCAAAGCTAAATGACCTTCTCTTAGGCCACACTGCAGGGCTGCCTGGAAACCTTCAGGCGTTGGGAGTACACGAGCAAAAACAATTGCTCCTGCCTCTCTAGCTGAATTCACAGCATCGTTTAAAAGTCGAGAACCTAATGCTATTAAAATTCTTTTTCCTTTCAAATTAATAGTAGAAAGATCATTGGGAGACTTAAGGAAAGATCCTCCTGACGATTTTTCAAACGGACGCTCATATCTCAAAAGAGGTTGAGCAATATCATGACAAACTTGTTTTAAATCAGCAGTAATTAAAACTGCGAAAGGGTGGGTCGCATCAATAACCCAATCAAAACCACCATGCAAAGTATTGGCTTCCTGAAAAACCTTGTTAATTCCATCGATGCCATTTAAAGCTCCAATCTTTAGATTTTCTAAAGGCAATTCAGAATAAGCCAATGAAGCTTGGGCAGAGACAACACTTACTGTCAAGTTCCATCCTTGGTTAATCAAAGTTCTACCCAATAAAGGTCCTTCTCCTGTTCCTGACAAAAGCCAAATATGTCTGTGGCATTTTCTTCGTCTGTGCATCAATATAATCCTCAAGACTTAAATATAGAAATGAATCATTGTTTACTTGAAGTCAAGGTCAAAAAAGAACCAACACTTCGTTACACCCAAGACAATAAAATTCCAATTGCTGAAATGGAAGTTTTAATCGAAGGATTACGAGCAGATGACCCACCTGGCACTCTAAAAGTAGTTGGTTGGGGGAACCTCGCACAAGAACTCCAAAATCGCATTCAAATCAATCAAAAGCTTCTGATTGAAGGACGTTTAAGAATGAGCACACTTCCAAGACAGGATGGGACAAAAGAAAAAAAAGCTGAATTTACTCTTTCAAGATTGCATCCTCTTACAGAACCAAACTTCCAATCGAATACCAGTAGTAATTCATTCGAATCACATAAAGACCAAAAATCAACTTCTGAGAATACAAACACCTCTCAAGGAACAGATCAACTTGGGACTAACCAAAAGCAAACAAGTTGGGACAGTTCTCCTCTGATTCCAGATACAGATGAAATACCTTTTTGATCAGATAAGCAATTTAAATTTATGATTCACTTATCTAGTTTTTCAGAAGCTTTTGCTAAAAGCTGTCCTAATTCTCTTTCCAGGGCTGCCAAGTCAAGACGAAGTTCAGGCCATCTACCCTCATCAATTGCCTGTAGTATCAAACTCCTATCTTGATCTAACTGATTAATTAATTCAGCCAAATCATTCGAATTTTCTTGAGGTGAACTCATAAAGCTTTCTCCTTATCTAATCTTGTATCCTTTAAAATCAAAGTAAAGGTCATGAACAAACTATTTTCACCTGGCAGCATAATTACAATTACTGGTGCGGCATTATCAGTAATAGGTTTGATTGCTTACTTCACAAATGCTACCAATTTAAGCGTACCTACGTTTTTCTATGGAGTCCCAATATTGCTAATTGGCTTATCTCTAAAAACCGTTGAACTTCCACCAGCGAAAAGAGTCATACCTGAAAATAAACTTTCCAACCTGAGAGAGCAGGGACCTCCAGAGTTAGCAAAAGTACTTAAAGATGTAACAGGCTGGAAATATGGTCCAACAGTCCACTTGGAATCTTCTCTAAAAGTACTAAAGCTTTGGGATATAGATAATCCTCCCAGACTTCAAGAAGTTGAAGAATTAGACATAGAAGGCAAGTACGGGTTGCGGCTTAGATTTCAATTGGCTGCTGTTGCTTTAGAAAGATGGAAAGAAAAGCAAGATCGATTAGGTAGGTTTTTTGCAAAAGATCTAAAGGCCGAGCTTCATTCTGAATCTGCAGAGATAGTGGATCTAATGCTCCTTCCACAATCAAACAAAAAAGAATAAAAAAGAATCATGGAAACAGCTGATTATTCAAAAGCTTCAACTAATTCATATCAAGGATATCTGGACAAGAATCTTGAGGTTGATGATTCAATGAGAGTTTCAATTCTCAGTGAAGCTCTTCCTTATATTCAACAATTTGCAGGCAGAAGAATTGTCATTAAATATGGCGGAGCCGCAATGGTGCATGAGAAACTGCAAAATGCCGTATTTAGAGATATAGCACTCCTAGCTAGCGTAGGTGTCCAACCGGTAGTTGTTCATGGTGGAGGACCTGAGATCAATCAATGGCTAAGCAAACTAAATATAACTACGAACTTTCGTGATGGATTAAGAGTTACCGATAAAGAAACAATGAATGTTGTTGAAATGGTTCTAACGGGAAGGGTTAACAAGCAAATTGTCAATGGGATGAATAAATTAGGTGCACTATCTGTTGGACTTTGTGGAATTGATGGAGGGCTTATCGAAGCTCGTCCATTTGACAATGGAAGTCATGGCCTTGTAGGAGAAGTTGCAAGAGTCAATATCGATCTTCTTGATCCAATTCTCTCTAAAGGATACGTACCAGTCATATCAAGCGTTGCCGCCTCAAAAGAAGGTGAATCATATAACATAAATGCAGATACAGTTGCAGGAGAGCTTGCAGCGGCACTACACGCTGAGAAATTAATTTTATTAACTGATACAGCAGGAATTTTAAAAGACAAAGATGATACGTCTACCCTTATAAGGCAACTTGGTTTAACTGAAGCACGTCAATTGATCAAAGATGGAATAATTAAAGATGGTATGACTCCAAAGATCGAATGCTGTATAAGAGCATTAGCCCAAGGAATATCCGCTGCACACATAATTGATGGACGAATATCTCATGCTTTGTTACTTGAGATTTTTACAGACACAGGGATAGGAACAATGGTGACATGCAGAGGGTAATAAATAAATTACTAAATTCTGCGGAATTAGCTCTAGAGAGAGGAGACTATAATCAATGTCTTAAATTTCTTGAACCGCTATCTCAAGAATATCCCTTACCAACTCAAGAAGGTGCACGGATTAGAATACTTATGATTACAGCATGGATGGGAAAAGGAAACGATCAAGAAGCAATCGCTATTTGTCGATTGCTTTCAAAGACAAAAGACCCTTCTGTACGTCAACAAGCCAAGCAATTACTTACAATATTAGAAGCTCCTAATCTACCTAGACCATCAGATTGGTCCATTCAAATCCCAAGAGTTAGTCTCGCAACAACACTTAATGGAAACAGTTATAGGAAAGTAAACAAAAAAGATCCTAGGGATGAATCTATACAGCACCCACCAACTGGTCCAACAAAGGCATTTGATATCGGCTTCTTTGCATTCCTAATAGCCATGCTTTTAAGTCTAACTTTTTTTTCAGGCCTCTAAACAGTAATTCCAAAGGACAATAAAAATAGCTTCTACAGCTGTAAAGGATCTGGATCAACTGCAAGAGTTACCCCTTTTGGCAAACCATCCCAAAGCTCTGAATTAGTAGGCAATGGTAACGGGCTAGATTCTGGTCCATGTAATAAAATTTGCCAACGACTACGTCCTGCCACTCGAGAGATCAATGCAGGTGCAGGACCAATTAGGCTCCACCCTTTTATTTGACAAATTGATTTTAGATAGTTCGCCAATGATTTAGCTGTAGTCTCAGTTAAGGAAGCAGAGTACCCTGAGAGTCTTAACAAACAAGCCCTTTTATAAGGGACTAATCCTGCCTCTTGTCTGATTTCAGCCTCTTTCTTAAGAAATTGATCATATCGACCATCTAAAAGATGAAGTATCACAGGATGGTTGGGAGAATAGGTTTGAACCAAAACCTCTCCCGGTTTTTCTCCTCTACCTGCTCTACCAGCTAATTGCATAAACAGTTGAAGTGTTTGCTCCTCAGCCGACAAGTCAGGTCGATGGAGCAATCCATCTGCGGCAAGAACAACTGCAAGAGTTACACGAGGTAAATCCATTCCTTTCGCAAGCATTTGAGTCCCTATAAGGACATCTGCTTCACCGGCCGCAAACATTTCAAGTAATTTTCGATGACCATTTGGTCCTGCAGTAGTGTCACGATCAAATCGCAATAGCCTTAATCCCTCTAACTCCTTAGTTAAATGTTCCATCACTTTCTGAGTACCAGCTCCAAATGGTTTAAAAGCAAATGAACCACATTCACGACAAGATCTCTCTACACTGGCTCGATAATCACACCAATGACAACGCAACCAATGTAAATCTTGCTTACCTTTATGAACAGTTAAAGCCACATCACAGTTAGGGCACTGCACAACCTCTCCACACGATCGACAGCTAAGGAAACTGCTATACCCCCTTCTAGGTACCAAAACAACCGCTTGCTCTTTTGATGCAGGTAATTCAGAAAGACGTTTTTTTAAAGGTCGGCTAATTAAGCAACGATGTCCCTGAGCTAATTCATCTCGCATATCAACAATATAAACTTTTGGCAATAACTGTTCAGATATTCGACGAGTAAGTTTAGTTAGCGTTATAGGTCCATTAGGGGTAAGTCTCCTCCAGGTAGACAAGGATGGTGTCGCACTACCCAAAATAACTCTAGCACCAGTCATTCGTGCACGAGCTAAAGCTAAATCTCGTGCGTGATAGCAAGGCATTGGAGACTCTTGTTTATATGAGGTATCATGCTCTTCATCAAGAACAATTATACCCAAGGGAGATAATGGGAGAAATATCGCCGATCTTGTTCCAATTAACACAAGAGGCTCCTCTGATTCGAGAGCTTTTCTCCAAGTATTTACTCGATTCTTCTCAGAACAATGACTGTGGTATTCCAATACACGTGGACCAAATCGTCTAACAAAACGATCTACAAGTTGAGGAATTAATCCAATTTCAGGAGTTAAAATCAAGCAATGTCGACCTTCTTCTAACTCATCAGCTGCAATTTGAAGGTAAACCTCTGTTTTACCTGAGCCAGTAACCCCCCATAGCAACATTGAAGAGCCAGGAAGCATTAACCTAAAAGTATCGATTGCCGAACTTTGTTCGGAAGTAAGCGACTGAGGTTTTTCTAATTGAATTATAGGCATATCAATAATTGATGAATTAGCAACTTCCCGGTAATGCAGTTGACGTTTTTCACGCTTGGCATATCCACGCGCAATCAAACTTTTCACCAACGAGAAAGAAAATCCTTTCACCCCAAGATCTTTCAACCAAGCTCCTCCCCCAGAATTAACTAAGGCAACCTCTAATTCCCTTTGCCTGGTAGAGAGGCGTTCATCACTATGATCATTCTGTTGAAGTTGTATCCACCAAAGTTTTTTTTCTTCTGAGATATTTTGCTTACGCTGGCCTAACCATCCTGGAGGTAAAGCAGCTTTCAGCATACGAAAAGGACTGGTATAACATAGTTCTGCCATTTCCTCTAACCACTTATACCAACTAGAGTCAACTGCAGCATGCTGTATTAACGCCTCTATATCTAAAACAGTAAATTGTTTTTCCGAAGAAATCCTTTTTCCTACGACAACTCCATTAATAGTCCTACCTTTCAAAGGTACTCGTACTAAATCGCCAAGATCGACACCTAATTGCAAACCATCTTTATACGTAAAGGAGCGTCCTTCACGTCCAACATCAAGCCATATATCAAGAAGGACAAATGTCATAAAAAAATTAATACTTGCCTACTTCAAAAGTTTTTCATAAACTTTTAATGTGAGCAGCTAATAAGCTGTCGATAACAAAGTGGCAAAATTTGCCCAGAGGGAAGACACGAAACTCATTAGAGAGGAGAAAACTCTCAACTTCATGAGACGGTCTGAGAAAGCCCCTGACAAATAGTTCACTATCACTCCATACCTTTTTCATTTTTCACCACATAAACAAGAGTTCTTTCAAATTACATAAACAAATCAAACCATTGGAAGGTGGATTCTTGTTTTGATTATGCAATGAAATTAAGAACTTATTTTTACATGGTGTAATTGAAAATCAAAATACATTTTACGCAGATATTTCTTCTAAACAGAATTACTCCTTTATTGCCAATTCACATGAGTACAGCAGCAGCCCAACCAACAACTCAAGAAAAAAAGTCAAACGTCACAAAGGAAACTAGTGATTTGCCCAATACTAATAAGGTATTAAAAAATAAAGGTAAAAAAGCTAAAAAAACTACTACAAGAAAAAGAACCACAACAACATCATCACCAAAAAAAATGGCAATGAAGGAAAAAACTTTACCTACCAATAATAAGGATTTAGACAAAGCAGCCGATCAATTACTTGCGGCGGCGGCAAAAGATGAAATACCTTCCAATGTTGACGACAATTTCAATTTTAAAGATGACATTCAAGTGACCTCATCACCTGAACAAGAAGCAAGAGCGAAAGCATTAGCAAGTATAAAAGTTGGTCCCAAAGGAGTTTATACAGAGGATTCGATCAGAGTTTATCTTCAAGAAATAGGACGAATAAGGCTTCTAAGACCTGATGAAGAAATTGAACTAGCCAGAAAAATTGCAGATCTTCTTCAGTTAGAAGAGCTTGCTGCTCAATTTGATAGTGAGAATGGGCATTACCCCACCACTAAAGAATGGGCAGCATTAGTAGAAATGCCTTTAATGAGATTTAGAAGAAGGTTAATGCTAGGTAGACGCGCAAAAGAAAAAATGGTCCAATCAAACCTAAGACTAGTAGTTTCTATTGCAAAGAAATATATGAATAGAGGATTATCCTTCCAAGATCTTATTCAAGAAGGAAGTCTGGGATTAATCCGAGCCGCTGAGAAGTTCGACCATGAAAAAGGTTATAAATTCTCCACTTATGCCACCTGGTGGATTAGACAGGCAATTACTAGAGCTATCGCAGATCAAAGTCGGACGATTCGATTACCTGTTCACTTATATGAAACAATTTCTCGAATAAAGAAAACAACAAAAGTCCTCAGCCAAGAATTTGGAAGGAAGCCTACGGAAGAAGAAATTGCTGAAAGCATGGAGATGACAATTGAGAAGCTTCGATTTATTGCCAAAAGTGCTCAATTACCTATTTCTTTAGAAACTCCTATTGGGAAAGAAGAGGACTCTCGCCTAGGTGATTTTATTGAAGCTGATATAGAGAATCCTGAACAAGACGTTGCAAAAACACTTTTAAGAGAAGACTTAGAAGGGGTCTTAGCAACTCTGAGCCCAAGAGAGAGAGATGTTCTAAGACTTCGTTATGGATTAGATGATGGGAGGATGAAAACCCTTGAAGAAATTGGCCAAATTTTTGATGTAACAAGAGAACGTATTAGGCAAATAGAGGCAAAAGCCCTTAGAAAACTTCGGCATCCAAACAGAAACGGTGTTCTCAAAGAATATATAAAATTTAATTAATCTAAATTTTCCTTAATTCATTAGGTAAATCATTCTTTGAATTTGTTCAAATTCCATTTTCATCCCCCCAAAATGCCAAATCTAATAAAGGATTGTCAGACAAAGTCAAAATTGTCTGGTTGCAAGTTTAATCTAAACGAATAGTAAAAATTACATATGGCACTAGACCAACTGCGCATTGCTTCTCGCAGGAGCCAGCTGGCCATGGTTCAAACTAATTGGGTTAAGCAGGAATTAGAAGAAGCTCATCCAAACATGACCATCACCATCGAAGCAATGGCAACGCAAGGAGACAAGATTCTCGACGTTGCTCTTGCAAAGATTGGGGATAAAGGTCTCTTTACAAAAGAACTAGAGGCTCAAATGCTTATAGGGAGAGCTGAAATAGCTGTCCATTCACTAAAGGATTTGCCAACAAATCTACCTAAAGGTCTAATCCTTGGTTGTATTACTGAAAGGGAAGATCCTTCTGACGCATTAGTCGTAAATAAAAAAAATGAACAATATAAATTACAGAGTCTTCCATCTGGTTCAGTAGTTGGAACAAGTTCCTTAAGAAGGCTGGCACAGTTACGTCATCATTATCCTCATTTGATTTTCAAAGATGTAAGAGGAAATGTAATTACTAGGCTTCAAAAACTAGACGATGGCGAGTACGACTGTTTAATACTTGCCGCAGCTGGATTAAAAAGGCTCGGGTTTAGCAGTCGTATCCACCAAATCATTCCAAGTGAAATATCACTACATGCAGTAGGTCAAGGTGCACTAGGAATTGAATGTGTCGACAATAACAATGATGTACTAGAGATACTAAAAAGTCTTGAACACAAACCTACTTCTCAAAGATGTCTTGCAGAAAGGGCATTTCTTAGAGAATTGGAAGGAGGCTGTCAGGTACCTATTGGTGTAAAAACTGAAATAATCAAAGAAGATTTAATCCTAGAAGGTATGGTTGCAAGCCTTGATGGGAAAAGACTCATTAGAGAGAAACAATTAGGTTCAATAAACAACCCTGAATTAATTGGTATCGAATTAGCAAATACCGTAAAATCCTTAGGGGCTGGCGAAATACTCCAAGAGATTTTTGAAGCTGAGAGAACTTAATTGTTCTTCTGCATTAATCAATTAACTTAGGTTCGATTTCCGAAAGATATCTTTTCTCGCATGATTTAATAATTTCAATAGCTTTTTCAACCCCAAAGAATCCGTTAACAGTGCAGGATCCTGGTTTCTTAAGATCTTTATAATGCTCCCAATAATATGTAGTTTCTTTTTTCCAATGATCACCTAAATCTTCAAAACTTTGAATATGATCTAAACGTTTATCGTCGGCAATAACAGCAATAACTTTATCATCAACTTCTCCTCCATCATCGAACGTCATTATTCCAATTATTCTCGCCTCAACTATAGAACCCGGTATTAAAGGCTCAGTCACACTAACAATCTCAATATCCAAAGGGTCACCATCTTCATCCCAAGTCCTAGGAATACATCCATAAGCAAATGGATAGGCCAAGGATGAATAACCTACTCGATCAAGTTTGAGATGTCCCGTTTCAGTAATTAGCTCATATTTATTAATTGTATTGGAATTTAGTTCAACTATTGTGTTTAGCCTTAACTCCGATTCATCAGAAAATGCAGGAAGCACATGTAAAAGGTTAGGCATTCTGCGACTAGGCGATTGATCGAGGTTGGCCATATTAAAAGAAATTCCAAAGCTCTATCTTACGAGCTACTAGTCAGATGATCCAACTTCTTTGTCAAATAGTTCAGGAAACTATTACTAGACAACTTTCTGCCTGTAACAAGTTCAACCAATTGCTCAGCATTCAACTGTCTCCCATGAGTATGCACATTACTCCTTAACCAAGAAATTAAGACTGATTCTTTGCCCTGTCGAATACATTCATCAATTGGATTAACACTTTTGAGATTATCTATAGAAATATCATTCGACATTGTTTCAGTAAGCTGAGCGCTAATAAGATGTCCTAGTAAATAAGAAGGGAAATATCCAAAAGCGCCTTCACTCCAATGCACATCCTGCAAACAACCTTGGCGATCATTCTCAGGAGAAATTCCTAGCAAGTCCTTATACCTTTGATTCCATTCCTTTGGTAAGTCATTGACCTCTAACCCCTCTTCAAGAAGAGCTATTTCAAGATCTGTTCGAATAAGAATATGCAACCCATATGTCAACTCATCAGATTCCACTCGATTCAATCCAGGCATTAAAGGATTCATGGCCCTCCACAATTCAATAGGAGAATTAAGAGGAGCACCAACCTTTACAAATTCTTTCCAAAATTTCTCTGAGAAGGCAAAACTTCTAGCAATTCTATTTTCCCAAAATAAAGATTGGCTTTCATGCAGTCCCATAGAAGTGGCCTGACCCAAAGGCCATGCAAACCATTGATGGCTTTGCGAAGGTAGGCCCTGTTCATAGAGCGAATGTCCCCATTCATGTGCGGTCGCCAAGAAGCATGAGAGAGGCTGACCTCTAACTATTCTTGTAGTAATACGAAAATCGTTAGGGCCCAGAGTTATTGAAAAGGGATGAGGAGATTTAGCAATATGGGTGTTATTTGAATCTCTCGACCATTGCTTTAATAGTAAATTACATAATTCATTCTGAGAGTTATCATCCAGATCCCAGTTAGGTAAATTATTTCTTTTTAAACTTTTGATGTTCTGAACTAACTCAGGTAAACACTTGCGAAGAGGTTCAAATAATTCCCTTATTCTCTTGATGCTCAAATCAGGCTCATATGGTTGAGCAAGAGTTTCCCAACATGTTCTAGGTTCAGAAAGTTGACAAGCCTCTTCTTGTCTTAAAGCAATCAAAGTCCTTAAAGCAGGTGCAAAAGAAAGAAAATCACCTTTATTTTTAGCCTCTTGCCAAGATTGGTAGCCCTGAGCCTTAGCAATGGCAAGTTGTGCAATCAATTCAGGGTCAAGATTTTTTTGTCTATTTAAATCTTTCTCTAGAAGTTCAATATTTCGACTTTTTTCTAGGACGTGCTTGTGATTTAAATCATTGGTCTGACATTCTTTTTTAAATTCAAGCTTGGCTTCTTGTAAGAGCAATTCAAATTGCTCACTGCTTTGCCTAGCATGTAATACTTTTGCTAGAAGGCTTAATTGCTCTCCCCGCCATGGAGCAGCTGCCTTAGGCATACTAGTGTTCTGATCCCAATAAAGGGTGCTTTGAATAGTTCCAAGCAACTGGGTTTCTCTTAAATAATCACCCAATTTCTTCCAAGCATTCAAAAGAAATTTCCTAATAATGAACAGTAAGTTAAGCTTGATTTAAAACCAGGCTCTCATCACAAATATAAGTGTATAGATAGGCTGTTAATATATGTACTCATAATTTCCAAAACAAGCTAATGACAAATATTCGCGAAAGACTGAATTCACATCTTCCTATAATCCTTCAATTTCTGAGTACTGCTTCATTAGTAGTAATTGCACTTAGTGCCATCTGTGGAACAAAATCACTAAAGAAATTAGCCGAAAGTCACAATTTAACTACTGGAACACATTCTGAAATCCATAATATGCACCACAAATAATAAAAATAGAACCTTATCAAAATTATTTATTAATAAGAAGTGGAGCAAACTATATCTGAAATAAATTTCAAAACAACTGGAGAAGGCTTTATAGATATCACCTCTACGATTAACAATTGGATTACCTCGAAAAATATACAAAAGGGTATTTTAATTATATCAACTAAACATACAAGTTGTAGTTTAACAATCAATGAAAATGCCGATCCAAAAGTATTGAAGGACTTATCTAATTATATGAAATCACTAGTTCCAGAAGAAGGTTTCACCTCCCTTAATGGCTCACCAAAAAAAAGTTTTTATCTCCATTCAGATGAAGGAAAGGATGACATGCCGGCACATATAAAGACAATGCTTACTTGTAGTACATTAAGTTTAAGTATTAATGAAAGAAAATTAGTTCTAGGAACCTGGCAAGCTGTTTATCTCTGGGAACATCGTTATTTAGGCAATTCAAGAAAATTAAATTTTCATGCAATTGGCGAATTCAAACAATAAATGCTTTAAAAGAAATCCCCTCACAATATATTATGAGAAATTAAGCACTTGCAAAAGAATTACCAATGAAAATCACTCTGCTTGATGAAAATGAAATCAATTTAATAAGCCAACGTCTTCCAGATTGGGAAAAAAAAGGAAATAAACTGATAAAAGAATTTAAATTCTCTAATTTCATTGAGGCTTTTGGATTTATGACTAAGGTTGCAATCATTGCAGAAGGTCTAAACCATCATCCAAATTGGGAAAACGTGTACAATTCTGTGAAAATTGAATTATGGACTCATAGTTTAAACGGCTTAAGTAATCTAGATATACAATTGGCCATATCAATCGACAATTTAATCGATAAATAAACCTATAACCTATTAAAATGAATAATTGACTCTCCTAGTTTATTTACAATAATTAAATATCAATATACTAGGAAGACATTAAATCATCAGCCAAGAGAATTATTTAACTTTTGATTACCAAACTCTCCGAAAGAAGATCTTTTCTAACTGCAATTACCTTCATCATTGTGATATTGGCTCTTTTGCCTTTATTCAATTTAATCCTAGAAGGAATTCATGGATTACAGACTGGGTCTGTAAATCTAGGTCTAGATGGTCCTAGACAAATCAAAGGGACTTTTCTCCTCCTAACTTTCACTTCATTACTAGGCGGATTTATAGGAACTGTAAATGGATGGCTGCTAGCCAATTGCAGATTTCATGGAAGAAAGTTGTTAAAAATAGCCCAACTACTACCCCTTGCAACACCGGCATATTTGCTATCAGCAATCACTATCGACCTAGGAAGCATGTATGGCCTTCGAGTACATGGAATGTTTTGGGGAGTATTAATAATGGCATTAACAACATATCCTTATGTTTTTCTTCTCAGCACAGAAAGTTTTGCGATTTGCGGAAAAAAACAACTTGAAGCATCTAGAAGCCTAGGAGTTGGCCCTTGGAAGAGTTTTTTCAAAGTTGCACTACCTTTAACGGTCCCAGCAATTGGTGCAGGAATTGCTCTAATGGCAATGGAGATAATCAATGAACTTGGAGCAGTTCAACTGCTAAATATCCCAACAATTTCAGCAGGCATAGTAGAAAACTGGATTACTGAAAACAATCCTTCTGGAGCTATTGGATTAGCTTTAATTGCACTAATTATTGTTGTTAGCTTAATTGCTTTTGAAAGAGTTCTAAGAAGAAGAAGTCGCCGATGGACAGAGGGCTTAGCAGGAGGGGAAGCACCCGAATGGGAGCTTAAAGGAATAAGAGCATTAACAGCTCAAATACTAGGGATTCTTCCACCAATTATTACTCTTGGAACACCTATAACATGGATATTCTTAAATATTGATCAACTGCAAAAAGGATTTGATCTTGATTTACTTTCTCTAACAGCAAGAAGTCTTTGGATTGGAATAATTGCGGCTTCTTTAACAGTTTTCCTATCACTTTTTCTTGCTATTGCTAAAAGATGGACTCAAAATTCAGTTATAAAGAAAATGACTTTTTTATCAGGGATAGGGTACGCAATACCTGGAGCAGTTCTTGCTATAGCACTTCTATCCTTCAGCGGAAGTCCATGGAATTTATCGCCACTATTATTACTTTTATGGGGTTATTGTGACCGGTTTCTTGCTGTATCGAAAGGTGGATTAGATGCTGCTTTCGAAAGAATTTCTCCAAGTATTGACGAATCCGCAACTGTTCTGGGCTCTAGATGGCCAAGTGTACTTAAAAGAATTTATTTACCACTTCTTCAAGGACCTTTAGCTGTAGGTTGGCTTCTGGTTTTTGTAGATACATTAAAGGAATTGCCTTTGACATTTGTTCTAAGACCATTTGACTTTGATACACTCTCCGTAAGAATATTTCAATATGCAGGAGATGAAAGAATGGCTGAATCAATATTACCTGCATTAATTATTCTAATATTAGGGTTAATTGCTTCTTCATCTCTAATACCAACTCTTGAGAATAGTGCAAAGAAAAATAATACCAGATAAATCATATTTTAATTTTAAAAGGCGTGTTTATAAGATTATTCAATTTAGAAAATAAGTATGCCAATAAGTCTGAAATCATAGATATAGCTCTATAACAAATTAAAACTGATAACAAAGCTGGTCTAGAAACTGAGTCTCCTACTAAAAACAACATAAAAGATTCAAATATACCTATACCTCCAGGAGCTCCTGGAACAATTAAGCCAATTGCCCATGCCAAACAAAAAGATGAGAGCCAGTCTTGAAAAAATAAACTGCTCTGGATAGAGAAAGCTTTTAAACAAAACCAGAATCCCAAAAATCTCAATAATAAAAAAAACATCTCTATGCATAAAGTTTTAATGGGATATGATGTATTAAATATAGATAACCTATTTATTGAATAATCCAAAGATTTTGAAAGTACTGTTTTCTTCAACTTAGAGGAAGTTATATTATTCAAGTAAGGAAGAAATAAGTTTAGGAAACGCCTAAAGAACAACATTGAAGGAAGAATACAAAATATTTTAAAAAGAATATTGGAATTTCCCAAAGGGACCCATAGCATTGCAGATACCAACATTAAGACTGGCTCTAAAGAGACAGCGACTAAAGACTTATTTATTTCTAGCTGAGAATTTAAAACTCTAATTCTCTCAACAAAATGTATAAATCCTCCAGGTATATATTTATATAAGTTTGAGCTTAAGAATAAATTTAGTATATTGATATTATGGCATCCATAGCCTAGCCAATCCAAAAGAGATCTCCATGCAAGTGCATTTACGAAGATGCTTAAAAAAGTAATTAATATCGCAACTAAAATAAAACCAAATAAACTAGTACTCAAGATCTGGTTAAATATATTCTCGGCATTGAAAATAATAGAAATAACCAAAAATGTTAAGGTGCTTAATGTAATTATTAATCTAATTAGATCTTTAGATAATAAACGTCTTAAAAAGAGATAAATAATTTTAGTTAACTGCACAAAAACTTTTTTCAAAATGTCCAATCTTGACTTGGTGAAAATTGATCTAAATTAAGAAATACCTCCTTACGAATTTCATCTAATGACTTCCCCGTTTCATTACTTAATCTAATTAAATCACTATTCTCGGGTTTAAAAGAAATTGTTCCGTCAGGTCTTTTTACTTGTTTGACAGCTATAGCTCCTAAAGATGTATTACAAAAACCTTTTCTTCTGGGTAGCAACCATCGACCAAGACTGCTTTCTCGTAATCCAATAGAGGTTCCTTTCAAAAACCATGTTGATCGAAGTTTCTGAGAAAGCTCTGAACTAACAATGGCTTTAATATTTATTCCTAGACGACCTTTTTTCATTTCTATTTGATGACTTGCAACATCAATAGCACCATTAATTCTTAATTGATTAATCAATTCCGCAATATCCTCGGGAGAGGCATCATCAATCCAAGCTTCCTGACAAATCAAAGGTTGCCATGAAATTTCAGTAGAAGAATTATATTCACCTTTATTCGCTGAGGTGCCTTCAATCTCACAAATCCTTAGAAAGTTTGCTTGATTTGTATCTTTAGAGCCCAATCCAATACCAATAGATAAAACATCTAAAATGGAAGGTTGATCAAAATAATCTGTCAATACAATCATCAGTGCAAGTCCTGTCGGAGTCGTTAGTTCTCCGAAAGGATATTTTTTTCCACCTTGGAGTTTTATATGGTTTTTCCTTGCCATCTCGAAAACTGTTGGCGATGGCACAGGCAAAATCCCATGTGAAGTTCTCACATTCCCATGTCCTGCAGGAGGATACATGCAAAAAATGTGTTTTGGTCTTAAGTAATTAACAGCTGAACAAACTCCAACTAACTTGATCAAAGTTTCATTAGAACCAATTTCATGAAAATGGACATTACCAACTTCGCACCCATGAACCAAAGACTCTGCGATAGCAAGCTCTTGAAAAACTTGTAAAACTTTTTCTTTAATTAAATTATCTAAAGAAGAATTTTTTAAATAACTTTCAATCTCCTTCCAACTTCTGCTATTTGAAGCAGCACAACGACCTTTAATAACAAGTTTTACTCCTTTGATGCCATAACTTATATCATCATTAATATGCAATTTATAATCATCATTCAAACCTAATTGTTTCAAAGAAGTCTCAATAACATACTTTGGAACTCCTAAATCGAGAAAAGCAGCTAGAAGCATGTCACTGGAAAGACCAATCTGACAGTCAACAAAAAGATCTTTCATTTTCTAGAGGGCAAACTGATGAGAATTTTTCTTTATTAAATTAAAGGTGAAAAGTATTTCATCCTAGAAAATATGTTCCATAAGCTTCATAAATAAATATTTTCAAAAGGTCTGCCAATAAAAATAAAAGCTCAGTCATGTAGCCATTAATCTGATTTTTTAATTACTCGAGAATTTGATTTCCCTCCCTTCTTTGAGGATTTTGAGGGGACCGCTCCAAGAATCTCATATTTTTCGAGAACCAGATTCTGCCCTTTTCTTCTAACATCCAAACTTACAAACTTCCGAAGATATTCAAGGGAAATTTCACCCTTAATTAAAATTTTAAAAGGCTGGGGCTTAATTAACTTTGATCTTGGTTTCTGCCTAATTCTTACAACTAGATCATTAGTTTCAGGTCTTGTATAAATTAATTCACCACGTATAGAAAAATAATCATCTCCTTCTGGTAAATAATCTAAATTTATAGTATCTGCACTCTTTAAATTTCCATCTTGTTTTCTCTTGGCAAGCGTACTTGGTTCCCAAATACCACTAATTTGCAAATGAAGATGGTCACTTTCTCTACATCGAGGATAAACAACCCAAAGATGAGGTTCATCTATATTTAAATGACGACGAATTAAAGTGATTACGCGACCAAGCACAACAGCTTCAACCTGTTCACCTTGTTCATCAACTAAGTATCCACGAGTAAACTTTTCCTTATCATTTGTATGATAAGTGCCTCTAACTACACCTATTGCCCGATATTGCAATGGTTCCGTTACGGGCGGAATAGGATGATCAATCATTATAAATAAGGGGCATTAATTGGCCCATATCTAAACTTTAACGAGCTTTTGAGAAATTCAAAGAAGTGATTAATTAATTTTCGCAGGATTTTGCTCATCAAAAGCTTTTAAAGCCTGATCAATTGCATCAGAAGGACTAGTTGCATCCTCCATAGCCGAAGCCCTTCGTATTATATTCATCAATTCCATTGGATTTGTAGGAAGCATTAAATCTTTTTCCTTATCATCCGCCAAAGACTTGTGAATATTTCTTTCTTCTGATATTGGCAACGCTTCAGATAATTTACCTAGCTCATTAGAGGGGAGCATAAACAAATACAGGAATAAAAGGGGCAACGTAATAGAAACCGCCTTGGAAAAATATTGAATTTGCCTAAAAGGCTTTGCTTGCATTTATTCCGAATATAAAATTGAACTCATCATAACTGAATAAAAAAACATTCAACGTGTTAATTGCAACCTGGAACGTCAATTCAATCAGAACCCGCTTAAACCAAGTAAAAGAATGGCTTGAGGAAATAAAGCCTGACTTACTTTGCTTGCAAGAAACAAAAGTCGATGACCTTTTTTTTCCTAAAGAAGCATTTGAGAAAGACGGTTATCAAGTACATTTCTATGGTCAAAAGGCTTATAACGGTGTTGCATTAATTAGCCCGCATCATCTTGAGGACGTAAGAGTTGGATTTCAAGGAGAATTAAAGGAAGACGAAGAAATAAGAAACCTTAGTGAGCAAAAAAGAATTATTAGTGCCTTAATAGAAGGAATAAGAGTAGTGAATGTGTATGTCCCGAATGGGTCTTCTTTAAATTCAGAAAAATACTTATATAAAATTAAATGGTTAAACTGTTTAAAAAAATATCTTATTGAACAAGAAAAACGCAATGAACCTCTTTGCATATTAGGTGATTTTAATATTGCACCAACTTCAAAAGACTTACATGATCCTGATCGCTTAACAGGTGGGATTATGGCTAGTAAAGCTGAGAGAAAAGAACTCGAAAACTTATTAGGAGAGAGGCTGGAAGATGTCTTCAGGGTTTTTGAAACAGATTCAAATCATTGGAGTTGGTGGGATTATCGAACTTCAGCTTGGGAAAGAGATAAAGGGTGGAGAATCGATCATATATACCTGTCACAAGAGCTTCTAAGAAATGCAAGAAGCTGCATTATTCACAAAAAAGTCAGAGGAAATATTCAACCCAGCGACCATGCTCCTGTTGCTGTGGATTTAAATTGGCCTGAAATGGAAGAAGACGATTTTTACTCACAAGACTTTCTTTCAGAATTGTGAAGGTCTATTCTCAAATCATCACAGTTCTAATTTGTTTTATTTCGACTTTCAAAACTTATATTTTCTCTTTGAAGTTGATTAAAAATTCAGTCCTGAACTACGAAATCAAGAAATCAGGCTATCCAAACATCAAGCAAATTCTTGCGCGGGTCCCTATAAAAGTTATTGAAAAAACAAATTCTTTAAAGACGAATCAGACTGTTATAGGCCATTATGGCCAACTGTGTTTATGAGCCCATTAGCAGAGGTGCCGTGACAGACGCATTGAACACAAGTCGATCCGAGGCAATATTTAATGCTGCCAAGGAATTGATGCCTGGTGGTGTCAGCTCTCCAGTCAGAGCTTTCAAGTCCGTGAACGGGGATCCAATAGTCTTTGATCGAGTCAAAGGTCCATACGCATGGGATGTAGATGGGAACCGTTATATCGATTACGTCGGGAGCTGGGGGCCCGCTATTTGTGGTCACACTCATCCAGAAGTAATTGCAGCCCTTCAGGAGACATTAGAAAAAGGAACTAGCTTTGGAGCCCCTTGCGAGCTAGAGAATCAACTCGCAGAGATGGTTATAGACGCAGTCCCAAGTGTAGAGATGGTTCGGTTCGTTAATAGTGGTACAGAAGCCTGCATGGCTGTACTTCGATTAATGAGGGCTTATACCGGTAGAGACAAAGTTATCAAGTTTGAAGGCTGCTATCACGGACATGCAGACATGTTCCTTGTTAAAGCAGGTTCTGGGGTTGCGACACTTGGCCTACCAGATTCCCCAGGAGTTCCTCGAAGTACTACCGCAAACACTCTCACGGCGCCTTATAACGATCTAGAAGCCGTTAAAGAGCTTTTTGCAGAGAACCCAGATGCAATATCCGGTGTAATTCTCGAACCAGTTGTAGGAAACGCAGGCTTTATAACTCCTGAGCCAGGATTCCTAGAAGGGCTTAGAGAACTTACTAAAGAGAATGGATCTTTACTTGTATTTGATGAAGTAATGACTGGATTCAGGATTAGCTATGGAGGAGCTCAAGCACGCTTTGGTGTAACACCAGACCTAACAACCATGGGCAAAGTTATAGGAGGGGGATTACCAGTAGGTGCCTATGGAGGGAAAAAAGAAATCATGTCAATGGTTGCCCCTGCTGGGCCTATGTATCAAGCAGGTACTCTTAGTGGAAATCCTCTCGCGATGACTGCAGGTATTAAAACCCTGGAATTACTTAAACAGGAGGGTACCTATGAAAGGTTGGAATCTATTACTGAAAAACTCCTTAAAGGAATTATTAATGCTGCTAAGGATTCTGGTCTTCAAATAACAGGAAGCAGTATTAGTGCAATGTTTGGCTTCTATTTATGCGAAGGTCCAGTGAGGAACTTCGAAGAAGCTAAATCTACAGACTCCGATCGATTTGGGAGGCTTCATAGAGCGATGCTAAAAAGAGGCGTATATCTTGCTCCAAGTGCTTTTGAGGCTGGTTTTACATCTTTAGCCCATTCAGAGGATGATATCAATGCAACATTGGTAGCTTTTCAAGAAAGTTTTGCTGAAATAACTTAAAGAAAATAAATATAGAATCAATAAATAGGACCTTCTAATTATAAAAATTAAAAGGTCCTATTTATTAATCTATATTGAAAAATTTTATTTTATTTTCTTCCACCCACTATTACAGGTGTTCCACCTGACTTATTACCAGGCAAAGAAGGAACAACCTGAGTTTCACCATTCCACTTGTCTAAGAACAATTTGAACAAGACCTGATCATCTAGACTTTTTGTAAGAGTTTCATATCTCAAAGCCTCTTGTTCTGCAATCTTAACTTCGGTTTGCGCTCTAAGAAGTTTTTGCTCGGCAATTTGTTTCTCCTCAATAGCAGATCTATATTCCTCTGCTATTTCCAAACCAGTTAAATCAAAAGCCTGAACGTCAACATATTCAAATTGATTAAGCTCTTTTGTAATAGTTTCTTCAACTATTCCAGAAATTTTACTCCAATTACTAGCTATCTCAACCAATTCATATTGAGAAAACACTGATTTAAGAGCCTTAAGTAGAGAAGGCTGAATAATTCTTGGATAAACCTCTCTATCGCTATAAGCAATAGTGCTATAAACGCGACCAGCTTCTGAAGCTCTAACAGCATATTTAACTGTTGCTGTAGCCTCTATAACCTGCAAATCCTTTGTTAATGATGCAAACTTTTCAGGTCGAACTTGTGTACGTACGTCAAAAGGGAAAACTGCTTGTACAAAAGGTATTTTAAAGTTCAAGCCAGGTCTTCTAGATCCGCCACTAACCTTTCCCAGAGTAGTTACCACTGCCACTTGACCGGCGGGGACAATAAATAAAGACTGAGTAAGAAGGAGAAACCCAGTAAAAGAAAGCACTAGAATCAGTGTTGCAGCATTCCCAGGTCCATTGGGAGTGACATTCCGAAATGGTGTAGTCATAAAAAAACTTATATGTTTAAATTTTATAAATAAGTAGCGGATCTAGTGAGAATTGTTAGTTTACCTAATTAATTGAAGTTTTAGTGCTCAGTATAGAAGTTATATAAATGCTTGTATTGAATAGATCTATTGCAGTTGTTTAGCTCTATTTAATATTGCAATATAGAGCTCTTCATCAACTTCGCGAATATCATATTCTGAAGGCATGACTCCATGAATATATTCATGGAGAACCATCCAAGAATACCTATCTATTTCTTTTACCGATCCTTTTGAAATCTCAATTGACTTTCTTGCAAGTTCTTCAACAAGTTTTAATCTAGATTGATCCATTGGATTTAATTCATAAAAAAGTGCAATTAATGAAAATTTATTACCAACAAAAGTTTATCTATAATTCTCAAATTGAAGAGGAACATCAAATTGATCCTCTTCTTTCCTCAAAATAGATATTGCTTGTTGTAAGTCATCTTTATTTTTACCTGTAACTCTTAAAGATTCTCCTTGAATGGAAACAGTTACTTTTTTCAACTCATCCCTAATGATTTTACTTAAATTCTTTGCTATATCTTGAGAAAGTCCTCGCTTTAATTTAATAGATTGCCTTACACGGCTACCAGCCGAGACTTCAGAGTCTTTAAAATCAAAGATCTTTAAAGAAAGATTTCTCTTAGTAGCTTTTTGTCTAAGTATTATTTCAACAGCTTTCAAGGTCATATCATTAGCAGTTGTGACTATTAATTCATTATCTTGTAACTCTATTTCTGTATTTGAATCTTTAAGATCATAACGTTGATCAACTTCTCTCCTCAATTGATCAACCGCATTAACTAGTTCTTGACGGTCAAAATCCGAGACAACATCAAAAGAGTAGGAAGATGCCATTAGTTTAATTGCTCCTAGTTAACAAAATCTTATCTAGTTAATTGATAAAGAGTAATCAATCAAAAAATAATAGGCTTACTATCTTGCCCATATCCTCGGCATTATGACAACTGCTAAGGAGGGTTTCACTATCATGGAATGCAAAACAAATTAATTGATCACAACGATTAATTATCTCTTGATTGCAAAGACTGCTCGCCATCGGTAAGGACAGGTCATCATTATCAGGCTTTTCTATCAAGTGAAGAACATGACTTAATAAATCTCGGATTTCGGGAGTTTGCCGATCAAGACTTTGAGGTAAAAGGACTGTTAAAAGGGATGGATCTACTTCCAAAACAGCTCTTATAACAGCTGCATTAACACCTTGAGACCCAGATGTAATTAAAGAATGGCCTTCTTGAGCAAGAGATCGCGCAATCAATTCAACTAAGTGAATTGCCACAACTGGTACATGACGACTGCCTAAAAAAGCAATTCTTCTCTTGCCCTTGTCTTGTAACAAGGCTAATTCCTGGGCGAGCGTATCAATTCTGCCGAGAGAAGGTAGATCCAGGGAACGTCTCAAGGGTTTCCCCCTAAAGATAAGTTGAAACTAGCAGTGAGCATGCTATTTGTGATTAGATTCGAGTCTCTCAAAAAGTCGATTCAAGTCACAATGTTCTTCAACAAGTCGAAAAGCATAGGTTGCCTTAACCTCCTCATGAAGTCGAACATGGCCAAAAGCATTCTCTATAACTTCCACAGTTGAGAGAGTATCGCGATCTACTCTTAATAAAGGAACATCAAGTTCCTCTGCCCTATTTATTAATTGAGGCAAAGGTTCACCCACTCCAGTCAGAATCAAACATTGAGTTGACGCCTCTAATGCAGCTAATTGAATGTCAGTTCTATCTGCTCCAGTCACTACGGCCATATTCCTTCTGCGTCTAAAGAATTCCATAGCAGAATTTACACTCATTGCTCCAATACTTAAAGTTTCCACCATCAACTCCAAGCCATCGGAACAACAAATAACTCTGGCATCCAGTCTTCTTGCCAACTCTCCAACAGTGACACTCCTCAGGAGAGGAGAGCGTGGCATAACCCCAAAAACTTCTATCCCAAGCGAACTCAGTGCAGGAACAACATTCTTTTGAATGCCAGCAATATCTTCAGGAATAACCCCATTTAGAACAACACCAAGCAAATGATGCCCTAACTGATTTTTAGCCGATAACAAAGCATCAACACTTCTGCTGTCCTCCCATAAATGAGCAAGCAAAACAGGTATATCTAATTTTTTTGCCAATTGAACTAGACCCAATCCATAAAGTATTCCTTCATGAAGACTTCCAGCAGCTTCAAGAATATTTATGCCATCAAAGTCATTAAAAATATTTTTTTTAAAGCTTTCCAATGCATTATCTGGCTCAATCTTTGAATGCAACAGCCTCTGATGAGAAGTGAAGGCTGACAAAATATCTATCGATGGAATTAGACTATCTTTTGCTAATCCAAGAGTTTCTCCAACAAAACTCACATCATCATCAATAACCTTAGATTTAGAAGAATTAGGTGATGAATTGAATTCGACACTAGTAGCCAAAGGCTTTCCAAGTCTTACTTTTTCATTCCGATCAATAATCTTTCTAGTAATTCCAAGAACCAATGCGGATTTCCCGCTAAAAGGTTCACAAGATCCGATCATCAAGGTCTTGCCCATGATCGGACTCCTTGTTAGCTAAACTAAATAAATCTTATAATTGCCAAAAAGATTTCTCAATAAAATAAAAATAAAATAATTGGAGATCAACAACTAATCTCGTTCCAAATAAAAAAACGAGTTGCATAAGGAAGCGAATTGACCAACTCCAAATTTATCCTGAATTGAAGATTTCATGGAAAAACTAGAAAAAGCTGCTTATCAATGGAATCAACTGCGAATAGGTATAACAGGGGCAAACGGAAGCCTTGGGATAGCACTCACGAAAGAACTACGTAATAGAGGCTCTTATGTCATTGGGATAACAAGCAACAAACAAAATCAACCAATCAAATCTCCAGAAAGTCCTAATGAATTTATTAACTGGAAATGTGGCAAAGAAGATTCTCTAGACTCATTATTACTAACTTTAGATATTCTAATTTTAAATCATGGCATAAATAATCAAGGAACATTGAAAGAAGAAATTATCACAAAGGCTTTGGAAGTAAATTCTCTTAGCCACTGGAGACTAATGAATCGTTTTGAAGAGATCTCATCAAGAATGCAGAAGAAATTAAACCCCAGAGAGGTTTGGGTAAATACCTCTGAGGCAGAGATGCAGCCTGCTTTAAGCCCTGTTTATGAAATAAGTAAAAGGTTAATAGGTCAATTAGTTTCTATTAAGTGGAGCAGAAAAAATAAAGACAAGGATCCTAATTTTAAAATTAAAAAATTAATTTTAGGGCCCTTCCGTTCAAAATTAAATCCTATTGGAATAATGAGTGCTGATTTAGTTGCAAGGCAAATTCTTTATCAGGCAGATTTAAAATTAAATTTAATCATAGTCACACCCAATCCACTAACTTACTTAATAATGCCTTTAGTAGAATTATTTAGAATTGGATATTATAAGCTAACAAGTAATTTAAACAAAAAAACTACTTAATGAAGTCTAAAAGGATTCTCTATCGGTAAGTATTTCACATCCATCATCTGTTACTAAGATTGTATGCTCCCACTGTGCAGAGAGTTTTCCATCTTTTGTAACCACAGTCCAACCGTCATTAAGAGTTAAACAATCTTTTTTTCCTAAATTTACTATTGGCTCAATCGCAAGCGTCATTCCTGCTCTTAATGTGACATTGGGTAAGTCATTAGTTCGAAAATTAAATACTGAAGGTTCTTCATGAAGATTACGACCAACCCCATGTCCTGTGTAATCCTCCACAACACTAAAACCACTTTGATTAACCTTATCTTCGATTGCACCTGCAATATCTAACAAAGTATTTTGCGGCTTAACTTGGGCCAATCCAGCCATTAAAGCTTCTTGCGCGACTCGACTTAATTTCTTTGCTTGAGGAGATACCTCATCCCCCACACAGATAGTTATACAACTATCTCCGTGATAGCCCTGAAAGAATGCTCCTGTATCGACTTTTAAAAGATCTCCAGAATTAATTACTCTCTTTTTCGAAGGAATTCCATGGACTACTTCATTATTAATACTTGCACAAATACTTGAGGGAAAACCCTGATATCCCTTGAAACTTGGTTGAGCATTCATTTCTTTTATTCGTCTTTCCGCAAAATCATCAAGATCCCCAGTAGTCATGCCTGGCTTAACAAGCGAATCAATCTCCTTAAGAACAGTTGCGACTATCTGACTTGCTTTTCTCATAATCTCAACTTCTCTTGCAGACTTGATTTCCACACCTCTTCGTTGCTTAATTCTTGGTCCATTAGCACCATGATCCCATTGAGAAGAATTAGAGGATAAAAGATCAGTAAAAAGGTTCATATCAAAAAACCTAAGCTTTTAGCTTTCAAAAGATCAACTGGATATTTATAATAAAGAGTTTGCCTGAGGTTATCTTCATCAGGCAATCAATAACGAGACAAAAAGACTTAAAGCCCAAGAATTTGATGTATGGATAGATGCACCTGTTTTAGATTCGTCTCAAATTTTCGTGGCTATCTAATTAAGCCGACTCTGTTCTTCTGCTTTAGGGCCTATTTAACTAACCCAATAAAACCTCAGACAAGAAAGATCAATTGGACTATTAAAAATTACTCTTATTTTCTCCAAATCACTCTATAGAAGGTGTTTTTGATCATTGCGAATACTCAAAGTCTACTGATGAAAAAATATGAACAAACCAAAACAGAGAAAACTTGGCTAATAATGATTAATCAGCGG
Organism: uncultured Prochlorococcus sp.; assembly: GCA_902587615.1. Taxonomy (GTDB): domain Bacteria; phylum Cyanobacteriota; class Cyanobacteriia; order PCC-6307; family Cyanobiaceae; genus AG-402-N21. The sequence goes on along the minus strand of CACILY010000007.1, from coordinate 6,096 downwards.
TTACAATATTCTTCTTGAGTTAAAAAAGGAATCAGAGATGGCTGCCAAGTCAAAAGATCCCTCAACCAACGAGGCAAAAGAGGTTAAAGAAGGGAATGATGAGAGTTCCCTGAAAATCGACACCAATTCAAAAAAATCAAACGACTCTATCCCAAAAATAAAAATGTCTCCTCAAGAAATCATTAGTGATTTCGAATCATCTCAAGAGAAGAGTAAGGTTCCAGATATTTATGTAGGAGATACCGTTCGAGTTGGAGTAAGGATAAGTGAAGGTAATAAAGAAAGAGTTCAGCCTTATGAGGGCGTAGTAATAGCAAAACGTCATGGAGGAATAAATCAAACTATTACTGTTAGAAGAATCTTCCAAGGAATTGGTGTTGAAAGAGTATTTATGGTTCATAGCCCACAAGTCGCTTCTATAAAAGTCGAACGCCGCGGTAAAGTTAGAAGATCGAAGCTTTTCTATCTGCGTGAACGTGTAGGCAAGGCCACTCGTGTAAAGCAGCGCTTCGACCGCTGAGGTTTCGGCCTCGTTCATTCCAAATGCCATTATCCTGATAATGGCCCTAGGGTATTTACAATGCGCCGTTAGTTCAGCTGGTAGAACGCAGGTCTCCAAAACCTGATGTCGGGGGTTCGAGTCCTCCACGGCGCGTTCGATCACCCTTCGTAAATTTACTTTGTTTAAAGAATGGAGTTAGATCTGCAACCTGGTGATGTCGTAAAGGTTCTTGAATCCGCTGCATTAGGCTGGGTTCGAGCAAGGGTTATTCGTGTGAAATCCGGAGGTCGAGTTGTTGTACAAAGCGACCAAGGCCGAGAGTTCACAGCAAGAGGGAATCAAGTGCGTCTTATAGAACCTGCAGGTTTCCGCCCGTAAATTTCTTCGTCTTATCCAAATAAAGCGCCTTTTAATTTCATTAAAAAGTAGCTACTTGGCAAATGCTCTTATTTATCTCTTCTTTAAATCATGAGAAAATCATATGATTAAATAAATTGACTAAACGAAGGTATTGATTGATACTTCCTTCGTTGAAGTCAAACTCAAGTACTTCAGGAGACTGGACTGCTTAGAGAAACACAAAGCTGGGACCGTAGTTCAATTGGTTAGAGCACCGCCCTGTCACGGCGGAAGTTGCGGGTTCGAACCCCGTCGGTCCCGTAGTTAATGACAAGGAATCGGTGAAAGTAAGAGTAAGGCTGGCTCCAAGTCCTACAGGTAATCTGCATATAGGGACTGCTAGGACAGCGCTTTTTAATTGGTTATTTGCTAAAAGTTTAGAAGGGGAATTTCTGCTTCGGGTAGAAGATACTGACAAAGAAAGGTCAAAGAAAGAGTACCTAGAGAATATTTTTCTTGGGCTCGAATGGTTAGGACTTAAATGGGACGGAAGTCCATTTATACAGAGCGAAAGGATTAAGGAGCACAAAGATGCAATTAGCTACCTTCTAGAGGCTGGTCTTGCCTATAGATGTTATGCAACCGAAGAAGAGCTTGAAGAGATGAGAGCGTCTCAAAAGAGAAATGCTAAACCTCCTAGATATGACAACAGGGGTCGATCCTTAAGTAAAACTGAATTGGAACAATACCTTAAAGAAGGAAGAAGCTCCGTAATAAGATTTCGGATTAATGATGAAGAAATAATCAAGTGGAATGACCTGATTAGAGGTCCGATGGAATGGTCTGGAAAAGATTTAGGAGGAGATATGGTCATTGCTCGAAGAGCTGAATCTTCCGAGATAGGAGATCCTCTTTACAATTTGGTTGTTGTTGTAGATGACTCACAAATGCAAATATCACATGTAATTCGTGGTGAAGATCATATAGCTAATACTGCAAAACAAATTCTTTTATATGACGCACTCGGAATAAAGATACCAATTTTTGCTCATTCACCATTAATACTTAATCATGAAGGTAAAAAGTTATCAAAAAGAGATGGAGTAACTTCTATCACTGACTTTAAAAAGATGGGTTACACATCAGAAGCTATGAATAATTATATGGCTTTACTTGGTTGGTCACCTCCTGATGGAATGGATGAAAGGTTCAACATAAAAGATGCAATCAAAAAATTTAGTTTTAACAGAGTTAGCAAGTCAGGAGCTAAATTTGATTGGGAAAAACTTAACTGGATAAATTCTCAAGTTATCAATCAGTGGGATAAAACTAAGCTTTTAACTTCTCTTTTAGAGCTTTGGGATACACAAGGTTGGAAGATTCAAAATAAAGAATGGGGTCTTGAATTAACTAAACTAATTGCACCATCATTAGTTTTACTTAAAGATGCACTCGATCAAGGAAAACCTTTCTTTGAAGATCCAATCCTCAATAGTGATGCAATCAAGCAATTAGAAATGGAAGATGCAAAAAATTCATTAAAAATGATATTAAACGAACTTGAAAACAACCCTTGGGATGGGAAGAATAGAGAGAGAGCGAATGAAATTATTAAATTAACAATGGAATCCTTAAAAGTAAAGAAAGGATTAATAATGAAAAGTCTTAGAGCCTCCTTATTAGGAGAATTACAAGGACCTGATCTTATTACCACTTGGAGTCTCTTAGCCCAAATAAATAAAGATCAAAGCAGAATCAGAAATTCAATAAAATAAATATTTATTTTTCATTCTTCCTCTTTTTTTATCAACCCTAAAAACTTAGCAATTGGCTGGGCAGTGAGGCCTTGAATCCCAACAGTCATCAAAATCGTAAGAAAAACTAAACCTTGGAGTGGGCCAGCACCTAGAACTCCTGCTTGCTCGAGCCGAATGGAGAATAAAGAAGCCACTGCAGCTGTAACGATTCCTCTAGGAGCCAGCCAACTAAGAAAGATTCTCTGCTTGAAATCCAGCGGCAGACCAATAGTTGCGAGACTAACGGCTATAGGTCGGACAACTACCATCAAAAACAGAACACATGTCACACCACCCCAACCCAGGGGACTGAGCTCGCCCCAAGACACGTCTGCTGCAAGCAAAGGGAAAAGCATTGTTACTGCTAATTGAGCCAATTGTCTAATTAATTCATCTAACTCATTTGCATCAATAGACGGCCTTCTACCAACAACAAAACCAGCCGCTACTGAGGCAGGCAAGCCAGATTCAGGGAGTAGCCACTCAGAAATGCCATAAATTAAAAAAAGAAACCCCAATGTCAATTGCAACCTAATTCCTAATGTTGGGTCCGGCGGCACACGTCGTAAACATTCAGACAGCAACCATCCAACAATCAAGCCCATAAGGACTCCTCCTCCCAATCTTGCAAATAATCCAAGGGCTAGCTCCTTCCATCCATGTAAATCTCCAACTAAAAGCTCCAATAACAACAATGCCAAAACAGCTCCTACTGGTTCCAAAACAAGTCCTTCCGCTTCGAGAACATCACTTAGAGGAGAAGCAAGGCGAATTTGTTTAACTAAAGGTGTAATAACTGTTGGTCCAGTAGCTAAAACTATTGCGCTATATACAGCAGCTACATTCCAGCCCAATCCAGCCATCCAATGAGCTGCCAATAATCCTGCGGCGAGTGAAATCGAAAGTCTTATGACGGAAATTCTTATAACAATTGCTTTTATAGTCTCTCCAGGCAGGCGAAGATTTAAGCCACCATCAAACAAAACCAAGCTAACCAATAATCCAACAATAATTTCCAAGCCTTGTCCAAGATCAAGAGGTTCTACTAACCCGAGCCCCGAACGTCCTATCAATAATCCTGAAAGAAGTAATAAAACTACTCCAGGCAATCCTGTCAAAATAGACAAAAATCTTGCGCCCGCTCCTGCGAAAACGGTTACTCCCCAAAGAAGGCCAAGACGCTCAGGCGTCATACAAAATTCCGCATCGAGGTTTCAAGTTGACTTACTAAGATATCTACAAAAGGTAGTACTTAGTAGTAAAAATTTTTTATGAGAAACATTTTTACTATCATTTTCATTATAGGTCATTTAAAATACAATTAACCATAAATAATGCTTTTATATAGACTCTAATTGCCTATGAAATAATTTGAACCAAATACAATAGTAATAGAAATAATGAGCCCAATAATAGCCATCCTTCCATTCCAAATCTCGGCTTGAGGAGTAAATCCCCTTCTCCATGAATTCAATTCTCTTTTGCTTACTTTTTGAGAAAGCTGAGAAGAAAATTTTTCTGATTGATGCTCCATTATTTTCTCAACCAAATAAAAAACTAGTTTTCTTTAAAAGGGAGGCACTTCATTATAGAAAGAATCTGCCTGTGACAATGGCCAGCGAGCAGATACTCCTAACTGCAAAGAACTTGCATTTGTTCCAGATGATAATCGCAATAAAGCAGCTGCGCCTATCATTGCTGCATTATCTGTACAAAAAGCCTTGGGGGCTATATATACATCTATAGATTTGTTGGACGCTTCTGTGCTCATCATTGTTCTTAAACAAGAGTTTGCGGCGACCCCTCCAACTAATATCAATCGATTGAGACCCTGATCCAAAGCACAACGGAGACTTCTTTCTACCAGAACTTCTGCAACAACATTTTCAAAACTTGCTGCCAAATCCTCAACTGGAAGAATATCTGCTTTTAATTTAAGAGTTTCAATTTGACGCCTCATTGCTGTCTTAAGCCCACTAAAAGAAAAATCATAAGGATAAAAACCTCCTTGAGGATTAGAAATCCTGCCTTTAGGTAAAGAGAAAGCTTTGGGATTTCCTGATTTTGCTATTTTTTCTATAGCCGGTCCCCCCGGATAAGTTAATCCCAATAACCTTGCAACTTTGTCAAAAGCCTCTCCTGCAGCATCATCGTGACTTCTTCCAAGACGAGAATATTTCCTATTTATATCAACCTTAATCAATTCAGTATGACCACCACTCACTAATAAAACTAAATATGGAAGGTCAGGTGGATGTTCTGCCAGCAAGACTGAAGCGAGGTGACCTTCTAAATGGTGAATCCCTAAGAAAGGCAAGCCATGGAGACTTGAAAGAGTTCTTCCAGTAACTGACCCTATTAATAATGAGCCTGTCAAACCAGGAGCAACAGTTGCAGCAATAGCATCAATTTCATTGAAACTTTTGCCGCTTTTTTCTAGGGCTTTATTAACTAAGAAAGGCAAAACTTCGAGATGCATTCGAGAAGCAATCTCTGGCACAACCCCTCCCCATTGAGCATGCTCGTCTATTTGAGAGGAAATATAATTAGAATGAACATGGACTTTTTCTGAATCTATTCCCATTACAGCGACTGCTGACTCGTCACAACTTGTTTCGAGCGCAAGTACTGTATGTAGATTAGAGGGAATAGTCATCTAGATTTAATTAACAAAGGTTCCTGAAAAAGGCAATTAATGAAAAAAGTATCACCTCTGTTTGGGCAACTGTTTGCAATCCTGCTATCTGCATTTCTTTTTGTGGGATTTACACCAATTGCAAATGCAGCCAAAGGACCTGCCCTTAACAACGATAGGCCCTCAACTGAGTTCTCATCTACAGGTCTAACTTCTTGTGCAGAGAATCCAAGATTTCAAGAAAGAGCTAATGCAGCAACAACACCAAAAGACATAGCAAGATTCAAGCGTTATAGCAAAGCTTCTTGTGGACAAGATGGACTTCCACATTTATTAATCGGCCCACCTATAGAACCTTTCGGCGCACTTCTAAATAGAGGTCACGAAGGAGATCTGCTAATCCCTGGAGTTATGTTTATATATATTGCAGGAATAATTGGTTGGTCTGGTAGAGAATATGTAAGGTTTGCAAGATCTCAGAAGAACGCTGCAGAATACGAAATAATCATAGATACAGATTTAGCTTGGAAATGCCTTAAAAGGGGTGCAGCTTGGCCACTTCACGCAAATAGAGAAGGTAAAAATGGTGAACTTAGAGAATCAGATAATAATGTCTCTCTAAATGGTCCTCGTTAAAATCAATTAAAATTCCAAGTAAAACTAACTTAGTTCTAATCTAAAACCAATTCTTTTAAATCATGTTAAAGCTTTTCTCTACAAAATGGTTCAGATCTGCTCCTGTTGTGGCAACTATCTGGATATTTATAACTGCTAGTATTATCGTTGAATTCAATAGATTTTTCCCTGATCTTCTATTTCACCCA
>CACILY010000006.1 GCA_902587615.1 uncultured Prochlorococcus sp. | reverse complement strand
CTTTTCGATTTGAGACGTCACTCGTATTATTTTCAGTAGGATTAGATACGCTTTGCTCATTTACACAATCATTAGTGATCTCTGACGAATGATTTAATTGTGATGCTGACTTGCTATTTGGCTCATTAACGTGTCTACTCTCAATATTGGATAAAGATAGTTCTTGCGGGGAGCTATTAGCATTTTCCATGCTCATTGGAGAGTCATCTTTCTTAGGCAGTACTGTGATATGGCCTTGGCCATAACAATGCGGACAAGGCTTTCCAAATAACTCGTAGATATTTTGTCCTTGCCGTTTTCTAGTAAGCTCAACAAGTCCTAACTCAGTCAATTGGGCAATTTGTGGTCGTGCTGAATCGTCTTGTATTGCAGAGGAAAAATGTTCTAAAAGTTGTAATTGGTCTTTACGTGAATCCATATCGATAAAATCTATGATAATTACTCCACCAATATTTCGGAGTTTTAGCTGTCGAGCGATTTCTTTTGCTGCTTCACAATTTGTCCATAACACTGTTTCCCGAGCATTTGCAGATCGTGTGAAGGATCCAGAGTTAACGTCTATAACAGTTAATGCTTCAGTTGGCTCGATAATGATGTATCCACCTGATGGTAGCTCGACCCTTGGTTGAAGAGCATTATGAATAGCTAAATTAATTTTATAATGATCAAGCAAGTCTTTCCCTTGATTATGGGCTTCGACTACTATATTTGCGGTGTTTTGATTTAAAAATGCCTGCACACGTTCAATTCCGGCTGAGTCTTCTACAACGACACGTTTAAGTTGTGGCGTTATGTGATCACGAAGTATTCGATGAATAAAATCCTCGTCTCTATTTAGTAGACATGGTGGAGAATTTGCTTCAGCTGCTTGTTGAATAGATTCCCATTGCTTTAAAAGGTTCTCTAGATCATCTATTAGTAATTCTTCGTTGATTGTGTTGGCTTCTGTCCTGACTAAGAGTCCTGTACCAGGAGGTTTGATTAGCACTCCAAGAGCTCTTAGACGATTTCGTTCCGGCTCCGAGTTAATTTTTCGGGAAATATTCACTCCTTGTCCATGAGGTTGTAGCACCAAGTATCTTCCTGGTAATGCAAGGTTGCCGGTAAGTCTTGGACCTTTGTTTCCAGTGGGCTCTTTTATTACTTGAACTAAAACTTTTTGCTTGGGTTCAAGTAGCTCTGTTATTCCTGCATTTGCTTTCTTAAGACGCAATGGGCCTAAATCATTTACATGAATAAATCCATTTTTTTCATTCTCTCCAATATTTACGAACGCTGCGTCAATTCCAGGAAGTACGTTTTCTACTGTGCCTACATATACATCTCCAATTTGGTGGTGACCTTTAGCGACGATTAATTCATCTATTCGTTCATCCGTGAGCAGAGCTGCTATTCGCAGCTGCTCAGAGATGATAATTTGTTGAGGCATATAAAGAAAATGTGATAGATCTAATTGAATTAATGAGGATTTCTAATGTGCAGCTACACTCCAATTACTAGTGAATACAGATTAATAATAAATTCTCTTTAAAGAGATTGATGGAGCAAATACTCTTATGAGTGATGGCTGCCAATTAGAAAATAGTCAGGGAATCTGCTTGGAAATTCAGGTCTTCTTTTCCTAAAACTGAGGTTAAGTAAGACCCCCAAGAGCCTAGCTTAAATTCCATTTATCACATTAGCACTTTTTCAATACGAGTTCATCTCTTGTGATACGAGATAATTCAAGAGATTTTTCAAAATATTCTTCTAACCATTTTTGTATTTGTACAGGCTTGATACTTCTGCCTGCTTGATCAACTCGTGTAATTAGTTCGATTCGTATTGAATTTCTATTTCCCAATTTGATTTCATTGTTATTTAGTTCGCTCTCTAGTCTTAGTGACTCTAGTTCTTGTATGTAATCTTTTTGACGAGGGCGCCCCTTTTTATCTGTATCATTCCAAATAAGTTTTGGAGTATTTCTAAGATAATTAATACCTTTTATCCAAGGAAGATTTGAAGTGCTTTTTAAATTAAAGCCCCACTTTGCTGAATAGAGTTGTTGAGAAAGGCTTATTTTGCTTATGGGAATTAGTTTGGGATTTTTTAAACTAATTCCTTTAGGGAGATTGTTTTGAAGCTTCTCACGTACTTCTTCCTCATGAACCATTTGGAAAAAATCTATAGACATCCATTCTCCAAAAGCCTCTATGCCTAGAGGGAGGGCTAGAGCAATTTCTAAGCGAGGTAAAGGATGAAAACCTCCTGTATAACTAGTCGGTAGGTTGCTACGACGAAGAGCTCTTTCGAAAATTCGTAATAAATCTAGGTGGCTCACTAGATGCATTGGACTTGTTTTTGTAAACCTCAAACGAACACGACAGATTTTGTCGCTATTTGGAGATTGAGCAGGATATTGCGTCGGAATTGCAGGAGGTTGAATTACCTTGTTATGCCCTAACTCTGGGCCACATACTCCACAACTGCTACAGCTAGAAAAAGAACAATCAGGAACTACTTCTTTTTTTAATGCTCTTTCAAGATCATAGGCTAACCATCTTTTGTCTACCCCAGTATCGATATGATCCCAGGGTAGTGGTTGTGAGCAGAAAGAAATTAAGTCTTTTTTGCTTAATTGTTTTGTCTCATTCCAGTCTCCCATCTCTAGTTGTCTATACTTTCCTTCTAGCCCTGCTTTAGATATAGCCGAAGTCCAAGCTGTATAGGCTCTGTCTTGTGATTCGAACCAGGCATCCATACCCGCCCCTGCACGCCATGCTGCTTCAATAACTTTTGACAGCTCTCTATCTCCCCTGCCAATGAAATCCTCTATTGCCGAAATTCTTATATCGGTCAAATTTATTTTGATGCCTTTTAATGGTAGGAAAGCACTTTTAAGAAGTTGTTGTCGCCTTTTGAATTCAAGTGTAGAGACGCTATGCCATTGAAAGGGTGTATGTGGCTTTGGCGTGAAATTACTAATAGTTATATTTAACTTTAATCTTCCTAGATGTATGCATTCATTTTGTAGCCATTCACAAGTTCTTGCTATTCCTAGTACATCATCATCGTTTTCTCCTGGTAAACCAATCATGAAATACAGCTTAATTTTCTTGAAGCCGTTTTCCATTGCTTTTTGGATCCCTTTTAAAAGATCATTATCGGTGAGATTTTTGTTGACGATATCTCTGAGGCGTTGAGTTCCCGCTTCCGGTGCAAAAGTAAGACTCGCTTGCCTTGCCCCTCCTAGTATATGAGCAATATTGTCGTCAAATCTATCTATTCTTTGACTCGGTAGTTGTAGCGTAATATTCTTTTTAGAGAGTCGATTGCGTAATTCAACACCTACTGATGGTAGTGATAGATAATCACTACAACTTAATGAAAGTAATGAGAAGTCGCTATAACCGGTTTTCTCCATACCTGTTTCCACAGCGTTGATCACTTCTTTGGGCTCCACATCCCTTGCTGGACGAGTAATCATTCCAGGCTGACAAAAACGACAGCCTCGGGTACACCCTCTTCGTATTTCTATCGTTAATCGATCATGAACTGTTTCAATGTTTGGAACCAATCCCATTCCGTAATAAGGCATTGGAGTAGCTACACGTCTAGTAATCTTTTTTGCTATGTCATTCTTTACTGGTGTGATTGATTTTTTATCTAGACCTATTTCATAAAAAGCAGGGACATATACTCCAGGAATTTCAGATAATAAGTTGAGGACCTCCGATCGAGTTTTATTTGATTTTTTTGCTTCTGCAATAATTAAGCCGATCTCTGGCAAGAGCTCTTCACCATCACCTAAAGCAATAAAATCAAAGAAGTCTGCATAAGGTTCTGGATTACTTGTAGCAGTGGGACCACCTGCAAAAATGATTGGCACTGAAGAAGAGTTGCTTAACGGTAAATTCTTTCTTTGCTCAGAATAAAGAGGAATTTTTGCTAAATCCAACATCTCTAAAATATTTGTTGCACCTAGTTCGTAGCTGAGGCTGAAACCTACTATGTCAAAGGAATAGAGTGGTTTTTGAGATTCAACAGCGAATAGAGGTTTTGAGCTTCTACGAAGATATTCAGCAAGATCATTCCCAGGGAGATAAGCTCGATCACATAATTGATTGGGAACGTTATTTAAAATTGAATAAAGGATAATGTGACCAAGATTGGATGCGCCTACTTCGTAGAGTTCAGGGTATGTAAGAGCCCACTTAACCCTTGAATCCTCCCATTTATGGGTTTTAACTCCTCGCTCATTGCCTATATATCTAGCAGGTTTCTTGATTTTTAAGTTAAGCAACTCTTCAAAATCAATACCTTCTTGGGAATCGATGTATTCAAGTGCGCTGTCGGGAAAAATTTCCAAGGTGAGCTGAGCACTATTCTGTATATATCGTATTCATTATTTTTCTACATAGGTGCACATTTCATAGCAAGATGCATGTACTGATTGAAATTTTTCTTGTGGTTCAGATCAACGACAATTATCTAAAACTTAAAGCAGGCTACCTTTTCCCAGAGATTTCAAGACGGATAAAGCTTTTTTCCGAGCAAAATCCAGAAGTTAATCTTATTCGTTTAGGGATTGGAGATGTTACAGAACCTCTTCCAAAGGCATGTTGTAAGGCCATGCAAATAGCTATAGAAGAAATGGGTACAAAAATTGGTTTTCATGGATATGGACCCGAACAAGGATACCAATGGTTAAGAGATGCAATTTCAAAATGGGATTATCAACGACGAGGTTGTTCTATTACTGCTGAGGAGATTTTTGTATCTGATGGTTCTAAATGCGATAGTAGTAATATTCTTGACGTCTTAGGAAAAAGTAATCGAATTGCCGTAACTGATCCGGTTTATCCAGTTTACGTAGATAGTAATGTCATGACTGGCAGAACAGGTGAGGCTGGACAAGATGGACAATACGAGGGTTTGATTTACTTGCCAATCAATGCTGTTAATGGATTTGAAGCTCAGATCCCAAAAGAAAATGTTGATTTGATTTACCTTTGTTTTCCGAATAACCCAACTGGTGCTGTCGCATCAAAATCGCAATTAAAAAAATGGGTTGAATATGCAAAAAGTAATGATGCCATAATTTTATTTGACGCTGCTTATGAAGCATTTATTCAGGATGATTCTCTACCTCATTCGATTTACGAAATAGACGGTGCAAGTGAGTGCGCAATTGAATTTAGATCATTTTCTAAAAATGCTGGTTTTACAGGCACAAGATGTGCCTTTACAGTTATTCCTCAGTCCTTAAAAGGTAAAACTTCTGAAGGTCAAGAAATTGACTTATGGTCATTATGGAATCGTCGTCAAAGTACTAAGTTCAATGGAGTTAGTTATATTGTTCAACGCGGAGCTGAAGCTGTTTATTCAGAAGAAGGAAAATCACAAGTAAAAGAGTTAGTTTCTTTTTATATGAAGAATGCAGAAATTATTCGTGCTGAGCTTATGACGGCTGGCTTTCATGTATATGGAGGGCAAAATGCACCTTATGTTTGGATAAAGGTTCCTGAGGATCTTGATTCATGGACATTTTTTGATCTTCTATTAAATAAAGCAAATGTAGTAGGAACACCTGGAAGTGGTTTTGGTGCAGCAGGAGAAGGCTATTTTCGTTTATCTGCTTTCAACAGTCGCGACAATGTGAGGGCAGCAATGACTCGTATTAAAAACTTATGAGTCCAATTTTCAATTATTAAGAATGAAATCTCTTATGTTAGTAAGACAATGAGCCATTTTTCAATGATGGTTGAAGATATGGGTCTTAGTCCAGGAGGGGCATCAGTTATAGAGAAAGAGGTGCAACGTGTTCGCAAGACCTCTCCTCGATACAAGGTATTGCTTCATAATGACCCAGTTAATTCAATGGAATATGTCATTAATGCATTAAGGCAAGTGGTACCTCAATTAAGTGAACAAGATGCCATGGCAATAATGCTTGAAGCACATAATACAGGTATTGGATTAGTGATTGTTTGTGATTTGGAGCCTGCAGAGTTTTATTCAGAGTCTCTTAAGGCTAAAGGATTAACAAGTACTATTGAACCCGAAAACTGACTAATTTAATTGCTATTTCATGGATGAATTGGATAAGCCAACGTAATCGTTGGCTTCCAGTATTGACATTGATGCCATTTTTATATTTTTCGGGATGGTTATTTGTGCAACCTATACGTTTATTTTGGAATGAAATTGATAATGAGAATCTTTCCTTGATAGGAACTTTGCTTACTTTTACTCTGTTTGTATTTTTATTACCTGGATGGGCTAAAGTCCGATGGAAAAGTAAGAAGCCCTTGGCTTCTTTAGGGATATTGTTGGTAGGTAATGATAGTAAAAATAATATATTTATTAAGGGATTCTCTATCTCATTGTTTCTAATTGCATTTGTTCTTATGCCTTTATTTCTAGGAAAATGGGTTAGCAATATTTCTTCTATTTCACAATTTGAATTGTTAAATGCAATCGCTTTGGGTCTTGGAGTTGGATTCGCAGAGGAATTGATTTTTAGAGTCTGGTTATTAGAAGAAATGATTAATTTAGTTGGCCCACGTGCAGGAATTATTATTCAAGCTTTAATTTTTAGCATAGCCCATATTCGTTTTAAATTAGATCTCTGGGAATTATTTCCGCTTCTTATTGGATTATTTCTTTTAGGATTAGTATTAGCGATTAGACGCAAAATAGATGGAGGTTCTTTGTGGGGTTGCGTTGGACTGCATGGAGGGTTGGTTGGGATATGGTTTGCAATAAATTCTGGATTAATTGAGTTTTCAAAACTGACACCTTCTTGGCTTATAGGTCCAGGTTTCCCAAATCCAAATCCTATAGGTGGATTGATTGCGATAATTTTATTATTAATGATTGTTTTGTCTCATCGTAAAACTTTATTTAGTTCTGCTCGGTCCTTGACATCAACTTTTAATGCTTGATCTAAATGGGCAATTCCATAATCCCTTTCTAATAATGACATTACGGTTCTTCCAAAATCGCTTGGATTAGTATCAAATGCTTCTAGGCAGATTCTTCCAAATGCTTTACCCATTGGCTCTGGATTCCAGAGAAGTTTTCTCGCTGTCCAAGGCATCATACTCATTGGATTGTAGCCAGGTTTCAGGAATTTTTTCTCAAAACCATATTGCTCAAGTTTTGTGTGAGGTTGCAGCCCAATAAAGAATATTGCTGGTTCAACTTTGTCAATTCCAAAAATTTTTTCAAGTTCCCGATGATATGCAACTGTTTGTCTAATTGTTTCTGGTCTTTCATCAATTACGTTAAATGAGTAATTAACAGAAACATGATCCTTAAATCCTGCAGATGCTAGTAGATGACAATTTTTTAACACGGTTTTCAGGTTATAGCCCATGTTCATTTTCCTAACTAGTTCTTGTGAGCCTGAAGTGATTCCAATTTCGAAATAACTCATACCAGTTTTAACCATTAAATTGGCTAATTCAGCATCTAAGTTATCTGCTCGAATATATGCTGCCCATTTAATATCAGTTAAACCTTCTTCAATAACAGCCATAAGAAGTTCTTTGGCATTGTTTATATGGCCTCTTGCAGGAATAAATTGAGCATCTGTGAACCAAAAACTTCTAACACCTAAATTATATAATTGCCGCATTTCTAGAATCACTTCTTCTACAGGATTAATGCGAACTTTTTTGCCTTCTATAACTGTATATATACAATAACAACAATTATGAGGACAACCCCTTTTAGTTTGCACCCCTATATAAAAATCACCTCCTTCTAAATACCAATTTAGTTGTGGCCAAATGGTAGATATATATGAATAATTACATGCAGTCTTCTCAAGGATATTTGGTTTTTCATGAATAAGTTTCTTTCTTATCTCTTTCCCTACTTCAAAGCATCTTTCTTCGCTGATTGATTCTTTTTTAATTAACTTTTCTAATAAAAGTTCACCTTCACCTACGGATATAATTGTTCCTTTTGGCAAGGATTTACCTAGTTGTTCATAGAAAACACTTACAGCACCTCCTCCAATTACAGCCTTCGCAGATTTTGTATAACCTCTTGCGACCTTTAGGCCTTTTTTTATTAATTTTTGATTTCTCCATAATTCTCCATAATGACTTGCCATGAGTCTGAGTCCACCAATCCCACCTCTTAATCTTTTTAAAGGGTTTCGAGCATAGAAGACTTCAAAAGAATGTTGTAAGGGATTACCTCCTCTGCCATCAACAGGTGCATAAATTTGAATATCTCTCCAAGAGAAAACTAATAAAGAAGGCTTGAAATCTTCAATAGTATCTTTTAGGATTTTTTCTACATCAAGTATTGGTAATGCTGCTAGATCTATTATCTTTTGAGGTAATTTTGGAAATTGTTTGTGTAAATGGTCCGCAAGATATATTGGACCAATTGGAAATATTGGATTGCATGGAAGCCTTATGAATAATACCCTTTCACTTGTATTTGTTTTAGAAAAGGTGTCCATTCCTTTGTATAAGGGTTTAGATGATTAAAGACGATCTGACATTAACAATTTTAGGAGCTTGAATGCGCTAATTTTATTTTTGAAGATGAGCATAATGATGATTAATTTTTGGGCTTGCTTTCCTCTAAGTTCCCATGATCCTCAGAAGTAATTACTTTTACTTCGAACTTGACTATTAAACCAATCAAGATCAGTAAGATTCCAACCAGAGGCCAGTGTGAAGTAAATGACAATTAAATCCTCCAATTAGTTTAAGCCTTAATAGCCATTATTTAAACAAAGCTATCAGGTACAGGCTCCTCTTTCCTTAATCCTTCTAATACTGATGTAGAAATGATCAAAAGGCCAAATTTTCTCCATAAAGAATATAAAGTGTCAATAGTTAGTTCTAATTTCTTTAGAATTACATTTAAGTGCCGGTGATTGGAATTGAACCAACGACCTACTGGTTACGAATCAGTTGCTCTACCTCTGAGCTACACCGGCGTTAGATAAGAACCTAACATTCAAATTCAATTTTTCTCTTCGTGAATAAGCCTTTCAAATCAAAGTCGAAATTAGACCCAAAACTTCGTGAAAAACTTCTGCAAGAGACAAAGAATCCTTTCTATGCTCCGCGTAGAGTTTTATGGATTGCTTTATTTGGGTCGGCTTGTTTAGGCCTTTTGATTATGTTCTCTAGGACGTTGACAGGTGAAGTAGTTCCTTTAAGCGATATTGCTATTCAGATGGGTGCTTTTATAGGATTTGGTTCTTTGATTTGGTTTGACCGGAAGACAAAGGTCTGACTTCTAACCCTATTTTCGACAATTCACAAGAGATCACTTGAAAATAGTAGTTAACTTTAGGTATTAAGTTTACGTTTTTGAGTTACGAGCTTAAAGGCTTTAATTAGGTCATTATTCTCCCACGTTGAAAATCGATCGCAACCAACACCACATTCGAAGCCAGTGGCTACATCTTTAACATCATCTTTATTTCGACGTAATGAGCCTAGATCGCCTTCGAAAACAATTTGGTTAGCTCTTTGCACTCTAACCCTACAGTTTCGTTGCAATTTCCCATTGGTTACATAACAACCGGCGACAGCATTTTTACCAATTGAAAAGACAGCTCTGACTTCTGCTTCGCCAAGAGGCTCTTCTACCATTTCAGGTTCTAGTAAGCCTTCCATTGCTAGTTGAATATCTTCAAGTAATTTGTAAATCACTTCATAATCTCTAACGTCAACTCCTGATGCATCTGCTGCTTTTTTTGCACCTGATGCCATGGAAGTATTAAACCCGACGATTACAGCTCCTGAAGCTGCAGCAAGGTCTACATCGGTTTCTGTAATTTCACCAGGAGCTGAAAGTAACACTCTGACTTGTACTTCGTCTTTTGGTAATTGCTCTAGTGATCCGAGAATAGCTTCTATACTTCCTTGTACATCGGCTTTGAGGATAATATTCAATTCTTTGAGGTCTCCTTCGCTGGCTTGACTTGCCATGCCTGAGAGAGAGACTCGTCTTGTTGCCATTTGTTGAGCAAGTCTCGTGGCACGTGCATCCGTTGCCCTTTCTCCTACTACAGCCCTTGCAGATTTTTCATCTGGATATACCTCAAATTCATCACCTGCAGTAGGGACTTCATTAAAGCCAAGTGCTTCCACTGGGCAAGAAGGTCCTGCTATTTTGAGTCGTGCTCCATGCTCATCTACCATTGCACGGACTTTTCCAAGTACGGCTCCTGCTGCTATTACATCTCCTGACTTTAGACTTCCATTTTGAACTAAAAGAGTAGCCACTGGCCCTTTGGCTTTGTCTAGATGCGCTTCGATAACCGTACCTTTTGCTAGTCGTTCTGGGTTAGCTTGTAGGTCTTCTACTTCTGTGACCAGTAATATCATTTCAAGTAGCTTATCTATATTCTCACCTTTGATTGCACTGACAGGAGACATTACAACATCTCCACCCCAATCCTCTGCTATCAGACCTTGTTCTGACAGCTCTTGTTTGACTCGATCAGGAGAGGCTCCTTCCTTGTCGATTTTATTTATTGCAACGACGATAGGAACTTCGGCAGCCCTAGCATGACTTATGGCTTCTAATGTTTGGGGACGTACCCCATCATCGGCTGCAACTACAAGTACGGCAACATCAGTAACTTTTGTTCCACGTGCTCTCATTGCAGTAAAGGCTTCATGCCCTGGTGTATCTAGGAAAGTGAGTTTTCTGGATGCTCCATCGTGTGTCATCTCAACTTGATAAGCACCTATGTGCTGAGTAATTCCACCAGCTTCCCCCGCGGCTACTCTCGCCTGACGTATTGCGTCTAACAAGCTCGTCTTTCCATGGTCTACGTGACCCATAACAGTCACCACAGGTGGCCTTCTTATTAAGTGTTTTAAATCTGTATCTTCAATCATTTCAACTGTTTTCTTGGCTGCCTCTTCTACATCGTCTTGAAGCACTGGTACACCGAATTCTTCTGCAACAGTTTCAATAGTTGGTAGGTCTAGAGATTGAGTAACAGTTGCAGTTATACCTTTAAAGAATAGAGATTTGATGATTTCTGAACTTTCTAAGCTCAGCATATCTGCTAATTCTTGCACCGTTAGATTCCCTTCAGGGACAATAATCATCTCCGGTCTTACTTGTTTAGCTTCTCTAGCCGCTCTTAATTCCATTGCCCGTCTACGTTGTCTTTGACGAGTAGTTTCTTTTTTGCGTTTACGTATTGCTGCTACAGATTTACCAGAAGTTTTTTGATTGGATTTAGGTTTAGCTGGTCTAGCAAGACTTGCGGATAGCAAAGTTGTTTGTTGCTCACCAGCAAAACCACTAGTTTCTGTTGTTAATCCATCATCGTTGTCCCCAATAATGTGAACTTTTTGACGTTGTTTTTGACTCGCTTTATTTTTTAAAGCATCAAGTTTTGCACTGTCATCCCAGTCAGGACGGTTTCTTCTGGCTAAACCAGGTCTTTGGGCACCAGGTCTTTGTGCACCAGGTCTTGGAGCACCAGGTCTTGGAGCACCAGGTCTTGGAGCCCCAGGTCTTGGAGCCCCAGGTCTTTGTGCACCAGGTCTTGGAGCACCAGGCCTTTGGGCTCCTTGTCTTTGAGGAGGTCTCTTAGGAGAAGGGGCATTTGGTCGGTTTGCTGTCGTTGAAGATCCTTCAACTCCGTCTTTTCTAGAAGAGTTATTTTGTTGATTCTTAGGTCTTCTTGGAGGAGGTGCTCCAGGTCTTCCAGATGGTTTTTGGAGTTGCATTAACTCCCCAGGGGCAACAGGCTTTCTCATCCCTGATGGGATGCCTGGTCTTCGTGGTGCTCCTGTCCTGTTATTAGGTCCCCCAGCTCTATTATTTTCTTGTCGATTTGGGCCCCCTTGTCGAGGTGGTGGTCCTTGCCTTAGTTGAGACCCTTGCTTGCGAGCCATTCCAGCTCTATTAGGTGATCCAGGCCTATTAGGCATTCCAGGTCTATTAGGTGATCCAGGCCTTGATGGAGTGCCTGCTCTTGGTCCTGATCCTGATCTTAAATTGATATTCTTTTGATTTTGATTTTTACTGTTATCAGGTCTTTCGCGTCTAATGGGTGCACCAAATAGCTCTAAAGTGTTGGACTTGTTAGGAGGTTGTCCAGGAGTTTTTTGCCCTGGCGGCCGGTTTGGACTATTTGTTTTTTTGTTTAAGGGTGATGGATGACGTTGAGGGACAATTTGGCGTGGATTAGATATATTTCTTGGTTGATTATTTTCATTTCTATTTTGAACTGGGAGACTTGATCTGGGTTTATTTGTTTGGGCTGAAGGAGGTTGCGGGAGAGGTCGTTTTATAAGTTCTGGTTTTGATAATGGTTTTTTAGGTGCAGATGACTCTTCATTCGACTTGTTGAGATTTGAAGTAGCTTGAGGAGTTTGAATTGCTTGGGGTTTTCTATTCAAATCAACTTTTTTTTCTAGGCTATTGCCAGGGATCGCTTCATTACTTTGAGGGGGTTTGAGTTCTCTAGGTTTGGGAGCAAGGGGTTTTTTTGCCTCTGAGATGGTTTTATGTATTACTTGATTAGGTTTTTGAACCCCTGAAGATGACTTGTTCGGGGTGGGCGTACTACTCGTAGAAGAATTCTTTGCGGGTTTTGGCTTGATAGACGGTTTATTAGCTAATGCTGCAGCTGTTTTGTTGTTGTTTTGGTTCTTCGAATGATTGATTGGCTGTGTAGGTGAGACAGCCTTTTTGACTGAAAGAATTTGTTTGTTTGAATTCTTTTTAGTCTTTATATCCTTGGAATTTGCTGAGGAGTTTGATTTTGTATCTTTGCTTTTTAGATATTTTTTTAATTCAGTAGCTTCTTTTTCGCTTATGGAACTGCTGTGACTTTTAGCAGATATTGAGAGTTTATGAGCTGCATCAAGTACATCCTTATTGTCCAGGTTTAAATCCCTGGACAATTCGTAAATTCTGATTTTGCCGCTGGTGGTCATTAAATTTTGGGACAATCCAGGTTCTTTGTGGTTTTTAATCCTCTTTAAAGAAGAGGAGCCTTTTTTTATATTGCCTCAGCAACTTAATCATTGCATTGATTTAATCGCTCTTGCAGAATTTCGATAATGTTGAAGTCAACTTGACATCTCAAAGCCTTTTGAAGCTTTTTCCGCCGCCAAGCCTCTTCTAGACAGATCTTATTAGCACATAGATAGGCTGATCTGCCCATCCCTTCTATGCGGACCACCCCATCTTGGTGATTTCTTGTCACTTTTAATAGTTGTTTTCGATCAACTACTTTTCTGCAAGTAACACAGCGCCTCAGGATGGTTCTTTGGTTCACCGGGCTCCATCCTCTGTAGTTGTGAGTTCTTCCCCTTGTACTGATTCAGAGACTTTTGATTTTTCTTCTAATAGCTCAGTTTCAGCATACTGCTCATTTATTTGTGGATCATTCTTTTCTGTATCTTCAGTCTCTTTAAAATCTTCTTCATCTTCTGGAAGAGGATATAGCTCTCTCAAACGAGCATCTTCTTCGGCTCTAGCGGCTTGTTCTGCAGCAAGCCTTTCCTCGGTCTCTCTCTGAAGAGTCTCTTCTTCTTCTCTTTGTGAGATTAATTCTGCTACTTCTGCATCTTCGGCGGCCTGATCATATTCTTGAGAATTTTTTATGTCTATTTTCCAGCCTGTAAGTCTTGCTGCTAATCGTACATTTTGTCCTTCTCTTCCTATAGCAAGACTTAATTGATCGGGAGGTACAAGAACATGAGCATGTTGTCCCTCCGGATCAACTAATCTGACCATCTCTACTCTTGATGGACTCAGAGAGTTACATATGTATTGAACAGGGTCAGAAGACCAGCGAATTACGTCTATTTTTTCGCCCCTTAGTTCATTTACTACTTGTTGTATTCTTGATCCTCTAGCCCCTATACATGCTCCAACTGGATCGACTTCTCTTTCGATACTGTCAACGGCAACTTTTGTTCTAGGACCGACTGATCTTGATGGGGGATTTGCTTCACGAGCTACTGCAACTATGCGAACTGAACCTTCTTGAATTTCCGGTACTTCATTCTCGAATAAATAAACTACTAAACCTGCGTTAGATCTGCTAACAAATAATTGAGGACCTCTTCGTGGAATCTCACTGACTTCTTTTAAAAAAACTTTGAACGTTGCATTCGCCCGATAATTATCATTAGGTAGTTGATCTTTTCTAGGTAGCTCAGCCTCAACTTCAGGGCGACCTAGTCCAGAACTAACGGCCATAATTACTGATTGACGTTCAAATCGTATAACCCTAGCGGTAAGAACTGGATCTTCAAGATCAGCAAATTCTTCTTGAATCATTCTTCTTTGTTGATCTCGAAGCTTTTGCGCTAGAACTTGTTTGGTTGTTGTGGCAGCCATTCTTCCAAACTCTTCTTTCTCTGGAGTTACATCCAGAACAACTGTGTCTCCTATTTGAGCATCATCAGCAACCTGCATAACTTCTTCTAAAGAGATTTGATGATCTTCACTTTCTACTTCTTCAACAATAATTTTACTGGCTAATACTCGGTATCCTTCCTCTTCAAGATCCAAACCCACATCAAAGTTGCTGAAGTATTCTTCCTCAAATGGATCTTGACTGATACCTAAATAAAGAGTTCTCCGATATCTTTCATAACCTTTTAGCAATGCTTCTCTAAGAGCAGCTTCTACGACTTGAGCGGGGAGCTTTTTCTCCTCGCTGATGTCTTCAATTAAGTTGTTAAGTCCTGGGAGAAAAACAAGAGCCATCGATGATGGAAAAGAAAAGGTGAAAAGTGGTTGTTCTAGTTAGTCAAAATAAATATTTTGGGAAACTATCCAGTTGGTTTGGTTAGTCTAACTTTTATGATGTCTTTTAAGGGAATAATATTCATTTTTCCTTTTAAATTGAGTTTTAAATGATCTGTTGACTTTTCCTGCAGCAATCCATTTTTACTAATCTCATTTTGATGAGGGTCTCTAAAAATGACTTCAATTGGAAATCCTTTGAATGTTTCAAAATCACGTTCGCTTTTGAGAGACTCATCTATGCCGGGACTACTGATTTCTAGAACGTAATTCCTTGATAGGAGATCAGAACTTTCTAATGCATCGCCCATTGGTTTACTTAATAGAGCACAATCATCTACAGATATATCCCCCCCCTTTTTTCGTCTAATTTGAACTTGTATTGTCATTGGATTTAGATGAGATAGCAGCTCTACTTCTATAACCTCAAAACCCCTCTGCAAGGCAGTTTTGATAGCGATACTCTTAATATCTGAGGCGAGTGAATTCAACAAGAGGTAGCTTTTTGATCGGGCGGCTAGCCCAATCGGTTGGAAATATGTCCTGCTCCCTAATTCAGGAGAAAACCGTTAGGCTTTTTTTATAATACTTGATCAATTGAATCATTCTTCTGAGAAACAAAATCTTTAGGTTCTTAGAGGATTTTGTCTTATAGGCTTGGAGAGCAAATTTTGAATAAATCATTCATGAGCAAGTGTTGCTCAACTTATTTGAAGCATATTGCCAATATAATTTTTTCAGCCTTAATTATATTGATTATTACCATAGGGATAGAGCCTGTATTTGCAGCTCAAACTGATATTAGTAAGGGAGAGCATAGTTTCGTAGTTAGTGCAGTCAGAGATGTTGCCCCTGCGGTTGTTCGTATTGATACAGAAAGAAAAATTGATCAGATTGACTCCGATTTAATTGATCCTTTACTGAGAGACTTGCTTGGCGATCCTGAATTGCGTCCTGAGAGAGAAAAAGCGCAAGGGTCTGGTTTTTTAATTAATTCAAGTGGACTTTTATTGACTAACGCTCATGTTGTTGAAAGAGTTGAAAAAGTAAATGTCACTCTTGCAAATGGGGAGGAATTTGAAGGGAAAGTTGAAGGAGTAGATTCTGTCACTGATATTGCGTTAGTTCGTTTAGAGGGAGGATCTAATTTTAAATCTGCACCAATTGGAAATTCTGAAAACCTTGAAGTAGGTGATTGGGCAATTGCATTAGGGACTCCTTATGGCCTTGAAAGAACAGTTACTCTTGGAATTATCAGTAGTTTGCATAGAGATATTAGTTCCCTGGGCTTTTCCGATAAAAGACTTGATTTAATTCAGACCGATGCGGCAATCAATCCAGGCAATTCTGGTGGACCTTTAGTCAATAGCAATGGTGAAGTGATTGGAATAAATACTTTGGTGAGATCAGGTCCTGGAGCTGGTCTAGGTTTTGCTATACCAATTAATCTTGCAACAAAAATATCTGACGAATTAATGAATAAAGGAGAGGTTTTACATCCTTATCTTGGAATACAAATGGTTCCTCTAACTGCTCGAATAGCCAAAGAACATAATCAAAATCCAAATGCATTAGTTCAGTTACCTGAAAGATCAGGAGCTTTAATCCAAACAGTAATTCCAGAAAGTCCAGCTGAACGAGGAGGATTGCGTCGAGGAGATCTTGTGATTTTTGCCGATGGTAATGAAATTGTGGACCCTCAAGATTTGCTGCAAAAAGTAGAACAGGCCGAGATTGGTAGCCCATTCCCTTTAGCGGTTATTCGTAATTCAAAAGAAATAAGACTTTCTATCAAGCCTGAAACTTTGCCTGGGCTTGGGTAGAAGACTTGCTACTGTCTCCACGAAAAAGAATTATTCATGTCGGATCTCCAAACTCAAATGAAAAAGGCCGTCGCTGATGCGGCTGTAGAAAAAATTCAAGATGGCATGATTCTTGGACTTGGTTCAGGTTCCACTGCTGCCTTAATGATTAAGGCGTTAGGAGAAAAGATTGCTAATGGTGGGTTGAAGGATGTCATAGGAGTCACAACTTCTTTTCAAGGAGAAGTTCTTGCGTCTCAATTAGGGATAACTTTAAGAAGCCTTTCTGCTGTTTCTCGAATTGATTTAGCTATTGATGGTGCTGATGAAGTCGACCCATCTTTTCAGCTAATTAAAGGAGGTGGTGCTTGTCATGTTCAGGAAAAATTGGTTGCTGCGTTAGCCGATAGGTTTGTAGTAGTGGTGGATTCAACCAAAATGGTTGAAAGACTTAATTTAGAATTTTTACTCCCAGTCGAAGTTTTGCCTTCTGCGTGGAGACAAGTACAAAGTTGTTTGGAAGATATAGGTGCTAGCTCTAACTTAAGAATGGCTCAAAAAAAAGCTGGACCTGTTGTAACCGATCAAGGAAATTTAGTGCTTGATTTAAAGTTTGCGAATGGTATCCAAGATCCTATTGGTTTGGAAAAAGAAATAAATAATATCCCTGGTGTTCTAGAAAATGGTCTTTTTGTGAATATCACAGATGAAGTTTTAGTAGGTCAGGTTATCAATGAGGTGGCTAGCGTTAATCATTTAACTAAGACTTAAGAGTTCTAACTTTAATTGATTCTGAATGACTATGTAGACCTTCACTTTTAGCTAACTCCATAATTGCAGACTTGGTTCTTAAAAGAGCATTTTCATTGAATTGAATTATTGAGGTATTCTTCATAAACGTTTCCACACTTAGTGCTCCGCTAAATCTTGCAGTGCCTGAAGTAGGTAGTGTGTGATTAGGTCCAGCGAGATAATCTCCGACAGCTTCGGGCGTCCATGGCCCTAAGAAAATTGCCCCAGCATTTTTTATTCTATTTGCTAATTTCTTAGGATCTTTAACTAATAGTTCAAGGTGTTCTGGAGCAAATTTGTCACTTAATTCACTAGAATCCTCAAGATCTTTACAAATGATTATTAATCCCCAATTGTTTAATGAATTAATACATATATCAGCTCTTGGATGATGCTTTAGTTGTTTTTCTATCTCATCTGGCAATTCTTTAGCAAGATTAATTTCAGTAGTTATTAAGATTGCAGAAGCTAAAGGATCATGTTCTGCTTGAGCCAGAAGATCAGCGGCCACATGTTTAACTTGGGCAGTTTTATCGGCTATTATTAATACTTCACTAGGTCCAGCTAAGGAGTCAATGCCTACTTTCCCATATACAGATTTTTTGGCTAAAGTTACATAAATATTCCCAGGACCAGTTATTACATCCACTTTAGGAATTGATTGAGTGCCATGAGCGAGAGCTCCTATTGCTTGAGCTCCTCCTATTCGAAAAACTTTTTTAATTCCTACTAAATGGGCAGCGGCAAGAACAGTCTTATTTATTTCTCCATTTCTACCAGCAGGTGTTGTCATTATTATTTGTTCAACTCCTGCCACTAGAGCCGGTATTGCATTCATAAGTACAGTGCTTGGATAGGAAGCACGGCCCCCTGGAACGTAAATACCTGCCTTTTGCACTGGTTTCCATCGTCTTCCTAGTTGCTCTCCATAAATACCTTCAATAGATATATCTTTTGGGAGTTGCTGTTTATGAAAATTTGAAATACGCTCTTTAGCAATAATTAAAGAATTTTGAAGTTGATTAGGGGTTGATTCCCAAGCCTCTAATAATTTGTCTGGTGAAATAGAAAGTGGTTCAGGCGTGAATCCATCAAATTTCTTCGTATATTCAAGTAACGCTTGATCACCATTTTCCTCTATTTCCTGCAGGATTGTATTTACTGTCTCAATAGCCTTTATCTGAGAGCCTCCAGTGGTTCTTTTAGTTATTCGCTCGAGTTCGGTAATTGAATCTTCGAAATTGGTGACACAGCGTAAATTGATCTTGCTAGATCGAGTCTGCATCAATGTTTTTTTGTCTGATGTTTGGACCATGGAATTTGAAGTCACTCCCCCATCTATTTTCATCTTAATTGTCTTTTGTTTAACTTATAAGGAGTTATCGCAATCATGCTGAGTTAAGGTAGATAGTTATTCGGAATCAACTCAAGCCTCAGTGGCAAATAACAACTCAGCCAAAAAACGAATTCAAATTGCCGAGCGCAATCGTTTAGAAAACAAATCTTACAAGTCTGCTATGCGGACATTGGTCAAAAATTGTTTCACTGCTTGTGAAACATATACCAAAGAAACTTCAGAAGAAGCTAAGGCTAATTTGCAAGGAAGCATAAATGCTGCTTTCAGTAAGATTGATAAAGCAGTAAAACGAGGCGTAATTCATCGTAATAATGGATCTAATCAAAAATCTCGCTTAAGCTCCGCATTTAAAACAGCTGTAGAATCTATAGATAAAAAATAGAGGTTCTTATCCCATAAAGGAGCACAATATAAGAGGACATTGTAATTAGCTTAAAAAAGTGAATTCTCTATCTTTAATAGATAGTCATTGTCATATCAATTGCGATGACTTTAAAGATGATCTTGATGAAGTAGCAACTAGATGGAGAGCTGCCGGTGTAAGAAGCTTGCTTCATGCTTGTGTTGAACCTTCTGAAATACCTTCAATTAGATCTTTAGCTGATCGTTTCCCTGAAATGAGATATGCAGTAGGGCTTCATCCCTTGGATACAAAGCATTGGGAAGGAGATAAGACTATAGAGGTTTTCAAACAAGCTGTTTCAGATGATCCTAGGGTTGTGGCCATAGGAGAATTAGGTTTAGATCTTTTTCGAGATTCAAATCTTGATAAGCAAATATCTGTATTAGTTCCTCAGCTGGAACTTGCTTATGAATTAGATCTTCCTGTAATCGTTCATTGCCGAGAGGCTGCAGTAGAAATGTTGAAAGTTTTTAGAAAATTAAAAAAATTAGATCAACTTCCTCGAGGAGTTATGCACTGCTGGGGTGGATCACCCAGTGAGATGAAAGATTTTTTGGGGTTCGGTTTTTATATCAGTTTCAGTGGCACAGTTACCTTCCCTAAAGCCCAGGATATTCATCAATGTGCAATAGAAGTGCCTGATGATCGATTCTTAATTGAGACTGACTGTCCTTTTTTGTCTCCAGTTCCTTATAGAGGAAAAAGAAATGAACCTGCAAATGTAGAGAAAGTTGCGGCTCGAATAGCAGAACTTAGATGTCAGGATCTCAATTCTGTTGCGTTTTCAAGCACAGAAAATGCAAGACGATTATTTGACTTGCCATGAAATAAAATTTTGGACTGGAAAAAATTCTCTTACGTGTGTAGTATTGAGAATTATCCTGGTTTGACGTATTTATTACGTCTTTGTCTTAGAAGTTCCCCCTCTTCTTGAGCATTGTTGAAGTCAGCCCGTTTTAAGCAGAGTTTCAAGAGTCACTGAATCAACTGCCTCTATTCCTTTCAATAAGGATTGGTTGCAACTTTTCTGTCTCTAAAATACCTTGCTTTTTTAGGCATAGTTCACAATTCCAGGCATAAATACCTCTATTTTCACTTCGGATTCTCGCATGAGCAGAAGCGCGATTCAGGTTGCAAAGACTGATACCTATCTCCCTGATTTGGTGGAGGTGCAAAGATCGAGCTTTAAATGGTTTTTAGATAAAGGCCTTATAGAAGAATTGGAAAGCTTTTCTCCAATTTCTGACTATACCGGGAAGCTTGAATTGCATTTTATAGGAACTGAATATCGTCTTAAACGTCCTAGGCATGATGTTGAAGAAGCAAAAAGAAGAGATGCTACTTTTGCCTCTCAGATGTATGTGACTTGTCGCCTAGTTAATAAAGAAACAGGAGAGATAAAAGAGCAGGAGGTTTTTATAGGAGAGCTTCCATTGATGACAGAAAGAGGTACTTTCATTATCAATGGAGCTGAAAGAGTAATTGTTAATCAAATAGTTAGAAGTCCTGGCGTTTATTTTAAAGATGAACAAGATAAGAATGGTCGTCGCACTTACAACGCAAGTGTTATTCCTAATAGAGGAGCCTGGTTGAAATTTGAAACAGATAAAAATGACCTCTTACATGTTCGAGTAGATAAAACAAGGAAAATCAATGCTCATGTCCTGATGAGGGCAATGGGCCTTTCTGATAATGATGTTATTGATAAATTACGTCATCCTGAATACTACAAAAAATCAATTGATGCAGCTAATGAAGAGGGTATAAACTCTGAAGACCAGGCCTTACTAGAGCTTTATAAAAAATTACGACCAGGGGAGCCTCCCTCAGTTAGTGGTGGGCAACAACTTCTTCAGAGTAGGTTTTTTGATCCAAAGCGCTATGACCTAGGACGAGTAGGAAGATACAAGATAAATAAGAAACTTCGTTTAACTATTCCTGATTCTGTTAGAACGCTTACTCATGAAGATGTTTTATCAACCCTTGATTATTTAATTAATTTAGAATTGGATGTTGGTGGTGCGAGTTTAGATGATATTGATCATCTAGGTAATAGGCGAGTTCGGTCTGTTGGTGAATTGCTTCAAAACCAAGTTCGCGTGGGATTAAACAGACTTGAAAGAATTATTAAGGAGAGAATGACAGTAGGTGAGACAGATTCTTTAACTCCTGCTCAATTAGTTAACCCTAAACCTCTTGTAGCAGCGATCAAGGAGTTTTTTGGCTCAAGTCAATTGAGTCAGTTTATGGATCAAACAAATCCTTTGGCAGAATTAACCCATAAAAGACGTATCTCTGCTTTGGGACCTGGAGGGCTCACAAGAGAAAGAGCTGGATTTGCGGTTAGAGATATTCATCCATCTCACTATGGTCGATTATGTCCAATTGAAACTCCTGAAGGACCTAATGCAGGATTGATCAATTCATTAGCGACTCATGCAAGAGTTAATGATTATGGTTTTGTGGAAACACCTTTTTGGAAAGTTGAACATGGAAAAGTTTTAAAGGAAGGAGATCCTATTTATCTGTCAGCTGATTTAGAGGATGAATGTAGAGTCGCGCCAGGTGATGTGGCCACTGATGGAGAAGGTCGTATTATTGCAGATTTAATTCCGGTTAGATATCGACAAGATTTTGAAAAAGTTCCTCCCGAGCAAGTTGATTATGTTCAACTTTCTCCTGTACAGGTTATCTCAGTTGCTACTTCTTTAATTCCTTTTGTCGAGCATGATGATGCTAATAGGGCTCTAATGGGTTCAAATATGCAAAGACAAGCTGTACCTCTTTTGCGTCCTGAGCGACCTCTTGTCGGAACCGGTTTAGAGACTCAAGTTGCAAGAGACTCTGGTATGGTTCCAATATCTAAGGTGAATGGAAAAGTAGTCTTTGTTGATGCAACGTCTATAGTTGTAAGAGATGAGGATGGTAACGACCATACCCATTATTTACAGAAATATCAACGTTCTAATCAGGATACATGCCTTAATCAAAGACCAATTGTTTCAAATGGCGATCCAGTAATAGTTGGACAAGTTTTAGCTGACGGATCTGCCTGTGAGGGCGGAGAAATAGCTCTAGGTCAGAATGTTTTAATCGCTTATATGCCTTGGGAAGGTTATAACTATGAGGATGCAATTTTAGTTAGTGAGCGCTTAGTTAATGATGATTTATATACTTCAGTACATATAGAAAAATATGAGATTGAAGCTCGTCAGACGAAACTAGGCCCTGAAGAAATTACCAGAGAAATTCCCAATGTTGCCGAAGATAGTTTAGGCAATCTTGATGAAATGGGGATTATTCGCGTAGGTGCTTTCGTTGAAAGTGGGGACATTCTCGTAGGGAAAGTTACACCTAAAGGTGAGTCAGATCAACCACCAGAGGAGAAGTTATTAAGGGCTATATTTGGAGAGAAGGCACGAGATGTTAGAGATAACTCTTTAAGAGTGCCCAGCACAGAGAGAGGTCGAGTCGTTGACGTTAGAATTTACACTAGGGAACAGGGAGATGAGCTTCCACCTGGTGCAAATATGGTTGTTCGTTGTTATGTAGCACAACGTCGAAAAATACAAGTAGGCGATAAGATGGCTGGTCGTCATGGCAATAAAGGAATTATTAGCCGAATATTGCCTCGCGAAGATATGCCATATTTACCTGATGGGACTCCTGTAGATATTGTTTTGAATCCTTTGGGAGTTCCAAGTCGAATGAATGTAGGGCAGGTTTTTGAGCTCTTAATGGGTTGGGCTGCTGCAAACTTGGATTGTCGAGTAAAAATAATTCCATTTGATGAGATGTACGGTGCAGAAAAGTCTCATCAAACTGTTCAGGCATTTCTTAAAGAAGCCGCTAAACTGCCAGGAAAAGAATGGGTTTATAATCCTGATGATCCTGGTAAATTACTTTTACGGGATGGACGAACGGGACAACCATTTGATCAACCTGTTGCAGTTGGGTATTCCCATTTCCTTAAACTTGTTCATTTAGTTGACGATAAGATTCATGCTCGCTCGACAGGTCCATATTCTTTAGTTACGCAGCAACCTTTAGGTGGTAAAGCTCAGCAAGGAGGTCAAAGATTAGGTGAAATGGAGGTATGGGCTCTTGAGGCTTATGGTGCTTCTTATACATTGCAAGAACTGTTAACTGTTAAGTCAGATGATATGCAGGGTCGTAATGAAGCACTTAATGCAATTGTTAAAGGTAAGCCAATACCAAGACCAGGAACACCAGAGTCCTTTAAAGTCTTAATGCGTGAACTTCAGTCATTAGGCCTAGATATTGGTGTATATACCGATGAAGGTAAAGAAGTAGACTTGATGCAAGATGTCAATCCTCGCCGAAGTACTCCAAGTAGACCAACATATGAATCGCTAGGGACGTCTGAATATGAAGAAGACTAAATAATGATTTCTTTTCCTTTGATAAACACTTTTTAATCCTCTAATGACTAACAGCAACTTACGCACCGAAAATCATTTTGATTACGTAAAAATTACGCTCGCCTCACCTCAAAGGATTATGGATTGGGGGCAGAGAACACTGCCTAATGGACAAATAGTTGGAGAAGTCACTAAGCCAGAAACAATTAATTACAGGACTTTGAAACCTGAGATGGATGGATTGTTTTGCGAGAAGATATTTGGCCCCTCAAAAGATTGGGAATGTCACTGTGGAAAATATAAAAGAGTTAGGCATCGAGGAATTGTTTGTGAGCGATGTGGTGTAGAAGTTACTGAAAGCAGAGTGCGTCGTCATAGAATGGGTTTCATCAAATTAGCTGCGCCTGTATCTCATGTCTGGTACTTGAAGGGTATACCTAGTTATGTAGCAATACTATTAGACATGCCTTTAAGAGATGTAGAGCAGATCGTCTACTTTAATTGTTATGTTGTTTTAGATATAGGAGATCACAAGGATTTAAAGTATAAACAATTGCTTACGGAGGATGAGTGGCTAGAAATCGAAGATGAGATATATGCAGAAGATTCAACAATTGAGAATGAACCTGTAGTAGGGATTGGAGCTGAAGCCTTAAAACAATTACTTGAGGATCTAGAACTCCCTGCTATTGCTGAACAATTAAGAGAGGAAATTTCTTCTAGTAAGGGGCAGAAAAGAGCCAAACTAATTAAACGTCTAAGAGTTATAGATAATTTTATTGCAACGGGAGCAAAGCCTGAGTGGATGGTTCTAGATGCCATTCCTGTAATACCACCCGATTTACGACCTATGGTTCAGTTAGATGGTGGCCGTTTTGCTACATCTGATTTGAATGACCTTTATAGGCGTGTAATTAACAGAAATAATAGGTTGGCTAGATTGCAAGAAATATTGGCACCTGAAATTATTGTTAGGAATGAAAAAAGGATGCTTCAAGAGGCTGTTGATGCTCTTATAGATAATGGACGTCGTGGAAGAACAGTTGTTGGAGCTAATAGTCGTCCCTTAAAGTCACTTAGTGACATTATTGAGGGGAAACAAGGACGCTTTCGTCAAAATCTTTTAGGAAAAAGGGTTGATTATTCAGGTCGTTCAGTCATTGTTGTAGGACCTAAATTAAAAATGCATCAATGTGGACTCCCTAAGGAGATGGCAATAGAGCTCTTTCAACCTTTCGTCATTCACAGGTTAATTCGACAAAATATCGTTAATAACATCAAGGCTGCAAAAAAATTAATCCAACGAGCAGATGATGAAGTTATGCAGGTATTACAAGAAGTCATAGATGGACATCCAATTTTACTTAACCGTGCTCCTACTCTTCATAGATTAGGTATTCAGGCTTTTGAACCCAAGCTTGTAGCTGGTAGAGCTATACAGTTACATCCTTTAGTCTGCCCTGCATTTAACGCAGATTTTGATGGTGACCAGATGGCGGTTCATGTCCCATTAGCAATTGAAGCTCAAACGGAAGCTCGTATGTTGATGTTGGCTAGTAATAACATTCTTTCTCCAGCCACTGGTGATCCAATTGTTACGCCTTCTCAAGATATGGTTTTAGGTTCTTATTATCTCACGGCACTTCAGCCTGATGCCTCCAAGCCTATCTTTGGGGATCGTTCTCATACATATGCTTCTCTTGAAGATGTTATTAACTCTTATGAGAACCAGCATATTAATCTCCATGATTGGGTTTGGGTTCGTTTCAATGGAGAAGTCGATGATGCAGATGAATTAGATCAACCAATCGAATCAAAAACTCTTGAGGATGGGACTCGAATTGAACAATGGAGTTTAAGAAGAGACAGGTTAGATGGCGAAGGGGCTCTAATTAGTCGTTTTATCCTCACAACAGTTGGACGTGTTGTTATTAATCACACAATCATTGATGCGGTGGCATCATCGTGAATTTTTGAAATTCAATCCTTTTAATTAATTTTCAGACTTTAACCATGACTCCAGCATCTCCTAAGACTCGTAAATCATCAACAAAAAGAAAGGGTTCAAGAAAAGGTTCTAAGAAGTCGGCTCCAATAAGCTCGGCTCCCCCTCTCTCTAAGATGCCACCCCCTTTTCGTAATCGGGTCGTTGACAAGAAAGTACTTAAACAATTAGTTGCTTGGGCCTATAAGCATCATGGAACTGCTGCGACAGCAACTATGGCTGATAATTTGAAAGACTTAGGATTTAGATACGCTACTCAGGCAGCTGTTTCAATTTCTGTAGATGACTTAAAGGTACCAGAAGCTAAACAGGATTTACTGGGTCAAGCAGAAGCACAAATTACAGCAACTGAAGAGTGTTATCGCCTAGGTGAAATAACTGAAGTGGAAAGACATACCAAAGTCATTGATACATGGACTGAAACTAATGAGAGATTAGTTGACGCCGTCAAGAAAAACTTCAATCAGAATGATCCTTTGAATTCTGTTTGGATGATGGCAAACTCTGGCGCCAGAGGAAATATGTCTCAGGTTAGGCAGTTAGTTGGGATGAGAGGATTAATGGCTAATCCTCAAGGAGAGATCATTGATTTACCTATTAGAACTAATTTCCGTGAAGGGTTAACAGTTACTGAATATGTTATTTCCTCTTATGGTGCGAGAAAGGGCCTTGTTGATACAGCACTAAGAACGGCTGATTCAGGTTATTTGACGAGGAGGTTGGTCGACGTTGCTCAAGATGTGATTGTTCGTGAAGAGGATTGTGGAACATCTCGTGCAATCTTAGTAAAAGCTGAAGATGGACGTTTTGGTAGCCGACTAGTAGGTCGCTTAACTGCAGTTCAAGTTGTCTCTAAAGAAGGCGAGGTTCTTGCTGAGAAGAATACTGCGATTGATCCTCAACTTTCTAAACGAATAGAAAAACATAATGTTAGTGAAGTAATGGTTCGTTCACCTCTCACTTGTGAGGCGAATCGCTCAGTGTGTAGAAAATGTTATGGATGGGCTTTGGCTCATAACCAATTGGTTGATCTAGGCGAAGCAGTGGGAATTATCGCCGCACAATCTATTGGTGAGCCTGGAACACAACTCACAATGAGAACTTTTCATACAGGTGGTGTGTCTACGGCAGAGACAGGTGTTGTTAGATCGACGATTGCGGGCAAAGTAGAATTCGGATCAAAAGCACGAATCAGAGGTTATAGAACTCCTCATGGTGTTGAAGCTCAACAATCAGAAGTTGATTTTACTTTGATTATCAAACCTTCAGGTAGTGGAAAATCTCAAAAGATTGATATATCTACTGGTTCTTTACTTTTTGTTGAAGATGGCCAGGAAATTGGAAGTGATGTAACGGTGGCACAGATTGCTGCTGCTGCTGTGAAGAAGAGTGTTGAGAAGGCTACTAAAGATGTAGTTTGTGACTTGGCGGGGCAAGTTAGATATGAATCAGTTATACAACCAAAAGAAGTTACAGATAGACAAGGGAACATTACAGTAAAAGCTCAAAGACTTGGTAGGCTTTGGGTTTTGGCAGGCGATGTCTATAACCTTCCTCCAAATGCATTGCCAGTGGTTAGCAATGAGTCAAAAGTAATAGAAGGCCAGGTATTGGCTGAGGCGAGTCAAGCAAGTGAGTTTGGTGGAGAAGTTCGATTAAGAGATTCAATTGGTGATTCGAGAGAAGTGCAAATAGTTACTACTGCTATGACTCTTAAGGATTTCAAATTACTTGAAGAGACATCTCATGCTGGAGAATTATGGAACCTCGAATCAAAAGATGGAACTCGTTACAGGCTCAATTCCGTTCCAGGTAGCAAAATAGGTGGCGGTGAAGTTATTGCTGAACTAGCAGATGATAAATTCCGTACACAAACAGGAGGCTTAGTTAAATATGCTCCTGGGTTAACTATTAAAAAAGCACGCTCCGCAAAAAATGGGTTTGAAGTCAGCAAAGGAGGTACTCTTCTTTGGGTCCCTCAAGAAACTCATGAAATAAATAAAGATATTTCTTTGTTGATGATTAAAGACATGCAATGGATAGAAGCAGGTACAGAAGTTGTTAAAGACATTTTTAGCCAAACTGCAGGAATTGTTACGGTTACCCAAAAGAACGATATTTTGAGAGAGATTATTGTTCGCAGTGGAACTTTTCATTCTTGTACAGAAGTAAAAGCATTAGATCGTTTTGATGGTGATGGGCAAATAATTAATCCTGGTGAGACTATTGCTAAAGGGATTAAAACTGATTCTATTGTTTTTGTTCAAACCATTAAAACAGAAGAGGGCAGTGGACTATTACTCAGGCCAGTCGAAGAATATTTGATTCCTGATGAAGCGCAATTACCAGAATTAGAACATGTCAAACAACCCAAAGGGCCTTCTTTAGGTTTGAGAGCAACTCAACGATTGGCTTTTAAGGATGGTGAATTAATAAAAGCTGTAGAAGGCATTGAATTATTAAAAACACAATTAATCCTTGAGACTTTTGATACTACTCCTCAGATGACTGTTGATGTAGAAGCGATTAAAGACAAAAAAGCTAAAACCATTGAGAGATTAAATCTAGTCATACTTGAGAGTATTCTGGTGAGAAGGGATACAATGTCTGACTCCAGTCATGGATCTACTCATACTGAGCTTCAGATAGAAGACAAACAGTCTGTTGCAGAAGGAGATGTGGTTGCGACCACCCAGATTCTTTGTAAGCAAGAAGGTATTGTTCAATTCCCTGAGGTCATTGAGGGAGACCCCATAAGACGTTTGATAGTTGAGCGCGAACAAGATACGATTTCAATTACTCCTGAATCAAAACCACTTGTTGAAGTGGGGCAAAGGGTAGTTGATGGAGATTTTCTTTCGAAAGGACAGAATATAAATTACTGTGGAGAGATTGAAACTGTCAGTACTAAAGAAGTCACTCTTCGCTTGGGAAGACCGTACATGGTTTCTCCAGATTCTGTTTTACATGTTCGTGATGGTGAGCTAGTACAGCGAGGTGATGGATTGGCTTTGTTAGTTTTTGAGCGTCAAAAGACTGGAGATATTGTCCAAGGCCTACCAAGGATTGAGGAATTACTGGAAGCTCGTCGTCCTAGAGAATCAGCTATTTTATGCAAAAGAGCTGGCATAGTAGATATTAAGCAGGAAGATGACGATGAATCAGTTACAGTTACTGTTATAGAAGGAGATGATTCTATTTCTGAATACCCAATTCTTCTAGGTCGAAATGTGATGGTTAGTAATGGGCAAGAGGTCAAGGCAGGAGAACTTTTAACAGATGGACCTATTAACCCTCATGAATTACTTGATTGCTATTTTAATGATTTGCGAGATAGGAAGCCTTTAATGGAGGCGGCTCAAGAAGCAATAGCTAATCTTCAGCATAGAATGGTGAGTGAAGTTCAGAATGTCTATAAGTCACAAGGTGTCTCAATTGATGACAAGCATATTGAAGTAATAGTACGTCAAATGACTAGTAAAGTGAGGATCGAGGATGCAGGAGACACGACCCTCTTACCTGGGGAATTAATTGAACTTCGTCAGGTCGAAGATACGAACCAGGCTATATCAATAACAGGTAGTGCTCCTGCAGAATTTACTCCAGTTTTACTCGGTATAACAAAAGCCTCGTTAAATACCGATAGCTTTATTTCTGCCGCTTCATTCCAAGAAACAACACGTGTTCTAACAGAGGCTGCTATTGAAGGTAAATCTGATTGGCTACGTGGCTTGAAAGAAAATGTGATTATTGGTCGTCTGATTCCTGCTGGTACTGGATTTAGTGGTTTTGTAGAGGAACTCAAGGCTGAAGCTGGACCACATCCAGATATCTTGGCTGAAGATTCGGCTAGTTATCGTCGAATGCAAAATTTACGACCTGACTATACAGTCGATATGCCTGCCACGGCTCCTAAGAAATTGACTTCAGTCTTAGATGATCCTAGTGATGCTGACCTTGAAGCTACTAGAAGTCGACATGGAATTGACCCCACATCTAATTTTGCTGCTTTTGTCCGTCCAAGTACGGATGAAGAGATTAAGGACTCTCAGACTCCTGACGCTGCTACCTTGGAGGGGTTGCAGGAAGAGGGTCTTCTCTCTGATGAGTAAAGACTTACTTTGATCAGACCCCTTATTGATTCATTAATCAGCTCTTGTAGGTTATTTCTTTTATGCTTGAACCATCTGTAATACCAAAGCGAAAACTACCTCGCTATGGATTCCATAAACATACTGAGAACCTTAATGGCCGCTGGGCAATGATTGGTTTCTTTGCTTTGATAATTTTGGAAGCAAAATTAGGACATGCAGTCATGGTCTGGTGACTAATGCATCTTTATCAGAAGAGATTTTTTGCTTACTTGGTTTAGGTCTTACTGATCTTGAACAATGGGCGATTGATCAAGGAGAGAAAGCATTTAGAGGTCGTCAGATTCATAATTGGTTATATGAAAAAGGCGTAAAAAATATTGATGCAATCACGGTTTTACCTAAAGCTTTGAGGTTATCTTTGCTGGGCAAAGGCATCTCTGTAGGACGACTTAATGAAATCGATCGATTGATTGCAGAGGATCAAACGATCAAATTATTACTAGGAACAATAGATGGGGAGAGAATCGAAACTGTAGGCATTCCAACTTCAAAACGCCTTACTGTTTGTCTTTCTAGTCAAGTAGGTTGTCCCATGGCTTGTCGCTTTTGTGCAACAGGTAAGGATGGATTGCAACGCTCTTTAAAAGTACATGAGATTATTGATCAAGTTCTGAGTATTAGAGAAGCGTTTGACCGTCGTCCTTCTAATATTGTTTTTATGGGAATGGGGGAACCACTTCTCAATATTGATGCTGTTCTCAGTTCTATAAAATGCCTCAATAATGATTTGGGAATTGGTCAACGTCGTATCACTTTAAGCACTGTCGGTGTTCCAAACACGCTACCAAAACTCGCTGAGTTAGCGATAGAACGATTGGGTAGAGTGCAATTTACTCTTGCAGTTAGTCTTCATGCACCAAATCAAGAATTAAGGGAAGCTTTGATTCCCTCAGCAAAAACTTATCCCATCAGGAAACTGCTTGAAGATTGTAAGCATTATTTTTCTATTACTGGAAGACGTGTCAGCTTTGAATATATTCTTTTAGGTGCATTAAATGATGATATTAAACATGCGGAAGAATTAGCGAAGTTGATAAGAGGATTTCAGAGTCATGTGAATTTAATCGCCTATAATCCAATAGACGATGAGAATTTCTTGCGACCTAGTATGGCTAGTATTGATGCTTTTAAAACTGTATTAGAAATGAAAGGAATTCCCGTGAGTATTAGAGCTAGTAGAGGGTTAGATCAAAATGCTGCATGTGGCCAGCTTAGACGCCACTATTCAGGGTTAGATTAAAGATGTTTCACTAGTTAAATGAGTTTTTTTCGTACCACAATTTTGCCAATGTTAATAGGGATTATTTTTGTCATCGCACTTTTTGTTGTGACTGCAAGGCTGTGGCTTCCAGGTGACATGTTGGCGCCTGCGCCAATTAGTTGAGGATTGTTGAAAGCGGCCTAGCATTTAGCAATGAATGAATTTACTGAAAATTCTTCTTCCGAGACTTTAACTAGTCTTGCTATAGATCCAGATGTTCTGGCTAAGGAATTGGCTGCTGAGGTTCTGGGAGATCCTTTAGATGAAATTGATTTAAAGGGATTTGATTCAGATGAAATCACTGCAGCGCAAGAATGTGAGACTGGCTTAAAGTGGCTTCAGCAAGGACAGGAAGAGAGACTTCAAGGATTAAGAGTATTTTGCGAATATCGAGATCCGAGGTCACTTCCTTTTTTAGTTCCTCTTTTGCAAGAACCCTGCCCTGTTGTAAGGATGAGTGCTGTTTATGCTTTAGGACGTAATCCTTGCCCGCGCGCTGTTGATATTCTTTTGTATTTGTTGAAATTTGATAGTAACGCTTATGTTCGAAAGGCAACTGCTTGGAGTTTGGGTAATTATCCAGAGGCACCTGTGCTTGAGCCTTTAATTCAATCCCTTAAAACTGATGTCGCTGCAGTTAGGTTATGGGCTTCAAGCTCACTTGCTGATGTGACTACAGGATCTTCTGAAAAGGCTGAATATGCTGCTAGTCAATTAATTCTTAGTCTTCAGATTGATACTGAACCAATCGTTAGGAGCAATTGCATTTGGTCTTTAGGACGTTTATATGATGAGCTGTCTGAATCTCGTCAAATCCAAATAGTTGATGCAATTATTACAATTTTGCTAAATGACCAAGAATCTTCAGTCAGAGATGAGGCCCGAATTGCTTTAGAGCAAATTGATAATCCTGAGGTACAGAAAAGAGTTAAGGGATTAATTGATGAAGGCCTATGACTTTAAATTTTGTGATATAAACACAACGTTGTAACAACCGTCTCACACAACTATCCTTTCTTTCTATAACATCAAAAGCCTCTTAACTTAGGACGCATGCCCCAAAGGACTCTGCGCTTCAAGATTCGTCAAGACGGGCGAGTAGAAGAGACAGTTGAAGGAATGGTAGGTCAGTCCTGCCTTCAACTTACAGAGAAGCTCGAATCTGCTCTTGGGAGTGTTGAGACTAGGAAGCCCACTTCTGATGCCTTTATTCGCGAAGATCTTCAATCCCAATCTATTCCTCTAGAGATTCACTGATGTCGCATTTCAGTACGTTAAAAACTCAATTACGCAAGCGAGAACCACTTCTTCAGGCGCTTGTAGACCTTGGTTATTTACCACAAGAAGGATTTACCTTAGTCCGTGGATACAGAGGTCAAACAGTGAAAGCTGAGTTGGCTGTAAAGATGAATGAAGGAGGGGATATTGGCTTTAGATGGAATGAATCAAATAAAGCATTTGAGTTAGTAACTGACTTAGATCTTTGGAAACAACCTGTTCCAGTAGAAAGATTTTTAGCACAATTAACACAAAGATATGCCCTTAATACTGTGATTACTGCCACTTCTCAGGAGGGTTTTGAGATAGCTGAACAAAAGAAAAACATAGATGGATCTATAGAACTTGTTGTTACACGTTGGGATCCCTGAGTTAAGCAATTGAATTTTGATCCTTCGACTGCTTTTCAAGCGAAATCTTACGAAGAATCAGAACCTAATGGTCAGGAACCAATATTAGGAGGACAGCTTAGAGAGAAAGCAGTATGGGTAGATGAATCAAAATGTATAGGTTGTACTTATTGCAGTTCAGTTGCATCAAATACTTTTGTGATGCACCCGGATCAAGGACGAGCAAGAGCAATTAGGCAAGATGGAGATAGTAATAACTTGATTCAGGAAGCAATTGATACCTGTCCAGTTGATTGCATTCAATGGGTAGAATTTGAGGATTTAGATTCATTGCGTCAAAAGCTTGACCAGCAGGATTTTCGTCCTCTTGGCCTACCTCCTTGGACTTAAACAGATTTATTTAATTTTCAAAAGTGATTGATAACTCTTTTATACCTTGTCGAAGATTTGGACGGACAGAAATTTTGATGCCTGTTTTATCGTTAGGAGGTATGAGATTTCAGCAGAGTTGGAAAGATTTAGAAGGGAAAGAGGTTTTATTTGATAACCAAAAAAAACTAGAAGATACAATCAAAAAGGCAGTTCAAAATGGATTGCATCATATTGAAACGGCAAGACATTATGGGAGTTCTGAGCTACAGATTGGATGGGCTTTAAAAAAGATTCAAGATCCCAAGAGATTGATTCAGACTAAAATTCCACCTCGTGATGACCCTAAAGAATTTGAATCTGAGTTAGAAATTAGTTTTAAGAAGCTTAATTGTAAAAGAATAGATTTGCTCGCGATTCATGGCCTTAATTGTTCAAAGCATTTAGAGCAGACAATTCGTCCAGGGGGTTGCTTGGATGTAGTGAAACGATGGAGGAAAGCAGGAAAAGTAATTCATATAGGCTTTTCTACACATGCATCTACAGAATTGATAGTTAAATCGATTGAAACAGGAGAATTTGATTATGTAAATCTTCATTGGTATTTCATTCGTCAAGATAATGAAAGAGCACTACAAGCCGCCGCGAAATTTGATTTAGGTGTTTTTATTATTAGTCCTACGGATAAAGGAGGACATTTACATACTCCATCTGACCAACTAGTAGATCTATGTGCGCCAATGCATCCGATTATTTTTAATGACCTTTTTTGTTTAAGAGATCAAAGAGTACATACGATTAGTGTTGGGGCTAATAGTCCTGAGGATTTAAACCTTCATTTAAAGGCAATACAATTACTTCCTAAGGCTAATGATTTGGTACCACCCGTTGAGAATCGTTTGATGACTGCTGCCAATTTTGCTTTAGGTACATCTTGGTTATCGAGTTGGGAGAAAGGTTTACCTAGTTGGGAGAACACTCCAGGAGAAATTAATATTCCAATTTTAATATGGCTTCATAATTTGGTAGAGGCATGGGGAATGGAAGGTTATGCGAGAGCACGTTATAAACTTTTGGGGAATGGCGGTCATTGGTTTCCTGGATCTAACGCAGATTGCTTAGATAGAGAAGTTAGCGAAGAGGATTTAAAAATTGTTCTCTCGAAAAGTCCCTGGAAAGAAGAAATACCTAATTTGCTTAGATCTTTACGAGATAAGTTTGGAGAGTGTGAGGAATATAAAAGATTATCTAGTGCTTAATCATTTCCCAAGGGCCTTTTAGTTGGAATACCTATAGATCGGGGATATTTTTCTGGACAGGGGCCTTTTGGTACCAGTCGAATAAGATTCCTTGTCCCTCTATTCTCAGGTAATTGTGTACTATTAACTTGTTTGATTTTTGCTTCAAGAGGAATTAGTGCTTCATTAAGTGATTGTTGATTAACTTCATTCCATAATCCTTTATAGAGCAAGGCTTCTCCATTTTTTTTTAAAAGAGGGATTAGGTATTCAGATACAACAGGAGCTGGGGCTACTGCTCTTGCCATAGCAATATCAAAAGTTCCTCTGAAATAGGAATCCTGGCCAATACTCTCTGCTCTTTTTGTATGAATTTCAATTCTTGAGGATAGTCCAATTTCTTTAGATATTTTGTCTAAGGCATCTGTTTTTTTTCTTGAGGAATCTATTAACACAATCTTGCTTTTCGGTAAACCAATTGCTACCGCTAAGCCTGGAAAGCCACATCCACTGCCAACATCAACGCATAAAAATGATTTGTAGGGATTATTTAATTCTTGATTTAGAGGCCAAAGACTGTCAAAAATTTGTCCAACCCAATAATCTTGTCCTTCTATCAGTCGAGTGAGATTTGTTTTTTTGTTCCAATATTTAATGATCGCTTGCAAGTGAATAAATTGTTCAAGTTGCTTCTCTGAAGGGGTCCAATTCATCTTCTCCCACAAAGATGAGCATGGTTTACTTGAATTAGTATCAATAGACATATGAATATTTAGAGTTATTGTTATATCTCTAGAGGAGGTATTTTTAGAAATTGCCTGTAGCAAAGTCTTAATCCTTGATTTTCGATTTTAAGAACTTGACGTTTTCGGGAAATCATTACGAATTACTTGAAGTCTCTCAAAAGGCTGATGATGTAGCTTTGAGAAGGGCCTTTTGCAAACTGAGTAAAGCACTACATCCAGATACAACATTATTGCCGAAGAAGGAGGCTGCAGATAAATTTCAGAAAATTTGTGAGGCTTATGAGATTCTTGCAGATCCCGTCTTAAGAAAGAATTATGATTCTAGTTTAGAGTTGATTGAGGTCAGCCAAAAACAATCTATTCCTTTTGAAGAGTCATTAATTAATTCTTGGATTCCTGAGAAAAAAAACTTGATCGGTGTTCGTCGACCTTTGTCGGGTGGTGAATTATTTTCTCTTCTGCTTCTAGGAATTACTTTATTAATTAGTTTACTATTAGGTATAGGATTTGCCATGTCTCAAGGAAGAGAATTAATGACTACCCCTAGTTGGTTGATGACCTTCCTGCTTCGAATCAGTAACTAATTTAAGTGAATATGTAAATGTCATTTTTACCATCAGACCAAACTCCTTTAAATCAACACTCTTTAATAGCTATTGAATTATGGTTAAGAGAACTGGGTGCAGAACCAAGTCTAAATGATCGTTCTGTTTGGAATTGGGTGATGCCTAGATGGTCAGCTCAGATCAAGATGGAGAAAGAGAAACTTTTGATTGTTTGGGAAAAGGGTGGAAAAAAAAGTCAGTGTGGTTTTTCTTATGGGTTGTCTCGCCATGATGTTCAAGCTGCAATCACTCAAGGTCCTTAATGATTTAATGCTTTCAAAGAGTATCTATGCAATAGCTTGTAACCCTTTTTCGATGACGAAATAACATTTTTCTAGCTCTGCATCACTAATACATAGAGGAGGTAGTATATAGACCACGTCACCTAAAGGTCTTAAAAATACTCCTTGTTCTAAAGCATATCTTTTTAAAGCTTTGCCGGCTGTATTGAGATAGCCTTTTGGACCATTTGCAGAGATGTTAAAGGCTGCAATGGTTCCATATAATCTCGGCCGTATTATTTTTGGGTTTTTGGCAAGCTTAGTTAAATGAGGAAGATGGCGAGACTCAAAATTCAGATATTTATTAGGACTTTCTTCAAGTAAATCTAAACTTGCATTTGCTGCGGCGCAGCCTAAGGGATTTGCCGTAAAACTATGACCATGCCAAAAAGTTAGATTTGGGTCATTACCTAAAAAGGCCTGGAAAATTTTTTCAGTTGCCATTGTTACTCCCATAGGTAGGAAGCCAGCGGTTAACCCTTTAGATAAGGAAATTAAGTCAGGTTGAAGCTCAGCTCGTTGAAAGGCAAATAAAGACCCACATCGCCCAAACCCTGTGAGAACTTCATCAGTGATGAGTAGTGTTTCTGCTTCATGAATCAGCTTTTGTAGTTTTTGCAGAAATTCTGTTCGTACCATTGCCATACCACCAGCTCCTTGTACTAATGGTTCAAGAATTACTGCTGCAGTAGGTGTTTTGAGAAGTTTTTCTAAACCATCTAGTACTATTTTTTCTTTATGTTCTATGTCCTCGTCATCCCACCAAGTTGAAGGCCATGGAAGTCTGCTCACAGGAAAGAGCATTTTTTCAAAAGGAGCATTAAATAAGTTGCGTTCTCCTACAGCCATTGCTCCAAACGTATCTCCATGATAGGCACCTTCGAACGCAATAATTTGATTGCGAGATTCACCTTTGTTATGCCACCATTGACATGCAATTTTGAGTGCTACTTCTACTGCGGTAGAACCATTATCTGAAAAGAATAAACGTTGAAGACCTGTTAATTTACTTAGTCGCTTGGCAAGGTTCTCTGCTTGAGGATGAAGAAAATCTGCGAAAATAATTTGTTCTAATTGATTAGCTTGGTGTGCAATAGCCTTTGCAATGTAGGGGTGTGAATGGCCATGAAGAGTCACCCACCAACTACTTATTGCATCAATCAGAGGTGGTTCATTCTCTCTCAACAAAAGAGCCCCTTGAGCTTCCTTAATTTTTTGGGGTGGAGTTGAGGAGGAAATCTGAGTAAATGGTGGCCAAAGATTTGCATTCCATTCAGGTCCATTTGTATTTGAAAGCGTCTCGAAATAATCCATACCGAGATTTGATTGTCCTGTCATATTTGAATTGAAGCGAAGGCGGAGATTGTGTATGGTCAAGAAAACTAAAGTTCAATCATCTAAGCGCTTTCTCTTGCCTCGAGCTAAGTGTAATCAAGTTCAGCGCCTAAGAGACGGTTTTCGAGAAATTTTCCCTGAGGGAACTTGGTTTAGTATTCAAGTTAATCTTGAATTAAATGGGTGGACTCCCTCACAGATCAAGATAATTCAAGATCTTTTGCGAAACGGATGGTCCCTTAACTAGGCTTTGAAACGTGTTTCGTGGAATATTGGCAAAGGTCCTATTGACTCTCAAATTATTATCTAAATCGTTTAATACAAATTAATATTGTTGACGATTCAATTTATTTCATTGCATTCACTCTCAATAGCGAACATATAGTATGCCTACTATCACTATAAAATGTTGACGTTATTAATATTTGGCTATTAATTCTTGGATCTTGGAGTGAAGCTTTTGTTCCCTCCATACTTTTTCGAGATTAGTTGATGTGACTTTCTTGAAATATGGTATTTCTCCAATAATAGGAACCTGGCCAAATTCTTTTAATGTTTGAGGATTGTCGAGATGTTTTGGACCATTAAGGATTATTCCCAAAATAGGAATATTTCTTTTTCTCAGGGCTTCGATACTAAGCAAAGTATGATTTAGTGTGCCGAGACCAGACTTTGAAACTAATAAAATTGGTAAATCCCATACTTTGAGTTGATCGATTTGTAACCATTGCCGATTCAGAGGAACCATTAATCCACCTGCTGTTTCGATAATCAAAGGACTCTGTGTTATTGGTAAACTTAATCGACTTGGCTCAACCATTTTTCCCTCTTTTTCTGCTGCCCAGTGTGGGGATACTGGAGCTTGGAATTTATAGACCTCGGGAATCCATCGTTGTTCTTTTAAATTCAATAGCTCACATATACGATTAGTATCCGTTCCCTCCTCATAACCACTT
Organism: uncultured Prochlorococcus sp.; assembly: GCA_902587615.1. Lineage (GTDB taxonomy): Bacteria > Cyanobacteriota > Cyanobacteriia > PCC-6307 > Cyanobiaceae > AG-402-N21. Next base: position 7,961 of record CACILY010000006.1, on the reverse strand, counting down.
TGGATAGGTTTCCAATACATTGCATTTAAACCTTGAACCAATAGGGCGCTGATAATTGTTTTCCCAATATCAGTATCGGTACCACAAACAACAAGACTTTGCTGTTCTAGATTCATCGTTGAAGTAAGAGAAGTTGAATATTCCAAGTTAGGTTAATTTGATTATTATGAAACCTTTCCCAGCAATTTTGAATCTTCCTCCATTCTCTAATGGTGAGCGAGGGTTGAGGACTTGCTTGTGCACCAACGTTCACCATCGATTTCAAAAGAGTAGTGATCTTGGAAGATGACTGAGTCCAAGATTCTAATTTGTTGTAACGAATATATTTTTGATCAAATGCTTTTATCATTAATTTTTCAGAGGGTAAATCTAAAGCAGTGCATTTTAGACTTGCTTTTTCACAGGCTTGATACCATTCAGGAAAACTTCCTTTTACTGGAAGTGCCAATGCAATCCATCCTCCAGGAGCAAGAGCCTGAAACCACTCTTGGAGAATCTTGTTGGGATTGTCGAGCCAATGCAATACAAAATTCGAGGCCAGTAAAGTTGGAGGCTCAGATAATGGAGGTAAACCCAGATTTAAATCCCATTTTTTTGTGAAAGAATTGCTTTGATTGGCAATCATTGCTTCAGAACTATCAATTCGAAGAACAGATTGATTTGGATGTAAGGCTTCTAGTGAGTCAGCTAACAGCCCTGTCCCCGATCCAAGATCCGCCCAGATACCATGATGTATTGAATTTTTAGCACAAAGGGTTGCAATTTTCTGTGCAAAATATTTTTGTATTTCTGCATTTTTGTTGTAATTCAGAGAAGCATTATCAAAATTCTTGGAGATCAACTCTTTCCATTTGTCATGCATTAGTTCAGATCCATCCAGTTTTTTATACGCGTAATAAGCTCTGGGAGTAAAAGAAAATGACCTTCGTTTTCAATTATCCAATGATTAGGTTCATATCCAAGATGATCTTTTAAGTCATTTATTAAGTTATTTTTAACATGTTGACTAAGAATTGAGTCTTCTTTTCCATGAATTACTAAGACTTTAGAGTTTTTAGGAAAACCAATAGGTATGCAATCTGTATTGGCTAAAAGTTCAAGATCACCGAGTAATTGCTTTCGACCAGTCAAAGATAGACCTTTTTGGAGAGGGCCTAATGGAATTAACTTACTTGGATAGGGTTTGGCAGATTTCACCAAAAAATTTCTCATCATTTCTTTTTCCTTTGGTAATCCAATAGCTGTAGCCATGCCTTTAAGGGCTGTTCTTAGAGCCCTAGAGTTTTTTCTATTCTCTGGAAGAAAACGACTAAAACTACTTAGTAGAACAACATGAGTAGCTCTTTGTAAGACTTCTTTCTCTAGTAGATGAATCCCAAGTGAGTGAGAAATAATAATGCGCTTTTCACTTGCTTGGTGTGTTCTCTCACGTAACCATTGAGCCCTGAAGGGTTTAATTTCTCCATAACCTCTATCACAGCTTTGCCATATCCATTCATTTTTCAGGAAAAGTGGAATCCATGATTGCCAATTATTGCTATCGCCACCCCATCCATGCATGGCGATAATTTGTTTCATTAGTGGTTTAGGGCATTTACAAGTTGTTGAAGAGCCTCTTCTGGTAGATCTCTCCTGATAACCAGTCTTAATCGTGAACTCCCTTCTGGCACAGTAGGTGGACGAATAGCTATGGTCAAAAGACCATGACTTTCTAGATGCTCTTGTTGTTTTAAAGCTTGTTCTTCTGATCCAAGTATCAGAGGAATGATGGGTCCATTACCTTCTGGAAATCTCCATTTTTCTTTTTGAAGAGTATCTCTCCATTTCATTGTTGTTTCTTGTAGCTTCTTTCCCCAAGTGGGGTTTGCTTGTATAAGTTTTAGTGCCGCTAAAGAGGCTGCTGCAAGAGGTGGGGCTAGTGCTGTTGTATAGCGAAACGCTCCACTCGTTTGGATCAGATGATTCCCCATTCTTTTATTACTAGCAAGGAATGCTCCACCACTTCCAAAGGCTTTCCCGAAAGTCCCGCTAATGATTGAAATTACTTCAGTAATTCCATAACAAAGACCCTTCCCTTCATGTCCCATAACCCCAATGGAATGGGCCTCATCAATTAAAAGACGAGCTCCAAATCTCTCGCAAATTGAGATAATCTGTTTTAGAGGAGGACTTGTTCCTTCCATGCTGAAGAGACTCTCCGTTATGACAAGATTTTTTTGATTAGGCTGTTTTGAACTAGATAATTTTAATTTTTGTTCAAGATCACTAATATTATTATGATCATATCTGTGAAGCTTAGCTCTACTAGCAATTACTCCCATCAAAAGAGAGTGATGGATTAATTTGTCTGCAAAAACATTTGTTTCTCTATCCGATAATGCAATGACTGCAGCAAGATTTGCTTGAAAGCCGCTAGGGAACAATAAAACGTGTTCTCTGCCAATCCATTCTCCAAGGGATTCTTCAAGCTCTTTGTGGATGGGCCTGCTACCTGTTACCAGTCTTGAACCTCCTGCTCCTACACCTTCTTCAAGCATGGTTTTTGTGGCCGCTTCAATTAGATTGGGGTGTGTGCTAAGTCCCAAGTAGTCATTACTGGCAAGATCTAAAAGAGGTGAAGAATTTTCAATTGATTCATTGTCAACTAGTTCAGCCAGATTATGCACTGGTAACCAGGTTCTTATTTTGCGGACTCTGTTTGGAGGAACTTTTTTCATGCTTCTATTTTGGGTCTTAGAGCTCGACTTGGTTTGAAGTGCTTAATAGAAAATCTTTCATACTTTTTTGCTCTCGACATATTGCATGAGATGTATTGAATAGCCCGATAAGATTTGATCATGAATTCAATTGAGCGTCACGACATCCATCGACCTCGTTGATTTTGATTTGGATCCTTCAGAGATTTTCCCGTTCCCTCTGGATGATTTTCAACTTCAGGCTATTGCTTCGCTAAAGCAGGGCCATTCTGTTGTTGTCAGTGCACCAACTGGTTCAGGAAAAACCTTGATTGGTGAATATGCTATTTATAGGGCTCTAGCGCATGGGCAGAAAGTTTTTTATACGACTCCTTTAAAAGCTCTATCCAATCAAAAATTAAGGGATTTTAAAGAACAGTTTGGGGCTGAAAATGTAGGCCTTTTAACAGGTGATATGAGTCTCAATAGGGAAGCGTCAATAGTTGTTATGACTACCGAAATTTTTCGAAATATGCTTTATGCAGAGGTTGATGAAAGTGAGGATCCGCTTGCGGATGTGGAGACGGTTGTTTTAGATGAATGTCATTATATGAATGATTCTCAACGAGGCACTGTTTGGGAAGAGTCGATTATTCATTGCCCTTCCTCAGTTCAATTTGTTGCATTGTCTGCAACTGTCGCAAATGCTGGACAGTTAACTGATTGGATTCAAGAAGTCCATGGACCTACGGATTTGGTTTTTAGTGACTTTCGACCAGTGCCGTTGGAATTTAAATTTTGTAGTGCTAAAGGGTTACATCCTTTACTAAATGATAAGGGCACTGGTCTTCATCCTAATAACAAAATTTGGCGAGCCCCTAAGGGTCAAAAAAGAAGGGGCCGTTTTCCCAAACCTCTTCAACCAGAACCACCTTCCATTAGTTTTGTGATCTCGCAAATGGAGAAAATGAATATGTTACCTGGAATTTATTTTATTTTTAGTCGTCGTGGTTGTGATAAAGCTGTAAGAGAGCTTGGCTCGCAGTGTTTAGTTACTACTGAACAGCAAGTTGCTATAAGCGATGCGCTTCAAAAATATACTGAAATAAATCCTGAGGGTGTCCGAGACAGTGTACATAGAGATGCTTTGTTGCGAGGTATTGCGTCTCACCATGCAGGAGTTCTTCCTGCATGGAAAGAGTTAATAGAGGAATTATTTCAACGTGGTTTAGTCAAAGTAGTTTTTGCTACAGAGACTTTGGCAGCAGGAGTAAATATGCCAGCTAGAAGCACTATTATTTCGGTCTTATCTAAACGTACTGAGAATGGTCACCGACAACTTATGGGCAGTGAATTTCTTCAGATGGCTGGTAGAGCTGGAAGAAGAGGCTTGGATCCAAAGGGTTATGTAATTACGGTTCAAAGCAGATTCGATGGTGTTCTCGAAGCAGGCAAATTAGCTACTAGCAATGCCGATCCACTAGTGAGCCAATTCACTCCTAGTTATGGAATGGTGTTAAACCTTTTACAACGATATGACCTTGATAAAGCAAAGGAATTAGTTGAAATGAGCTTTGGATATTATTTGGCCAGTTTAGATTTTTCAGATGAAGAAGAGATAATTACACAATTAAAAAATCAACTAGAAATACTACAAAGTACTGCAGAAGATGTTCCATGGGAAGACTTTGACGTTTATGAAAAATCAAAAGGACGTCTGCGAGAAGAAAGACGATTGCTCCGAATATTGCAACAACAAGCAGCTGAAACATTGGAGAATGAACTTACTTCCGCCTTGCAATTTTCTAGCACTGGAACATTAGTAACTTTGAAAGCTCCTCAATTACAAGGTCGGATTACACCTGCAGTGATTGTTGATAAATTAAAAGGTCCCGGAAAATTTCCTTTGCTTTTATGTTTGACAGATGAGAATTTATGGGTTGCATTATCTTGTCAATCGGTGGTCAGCCTTCATGCTGAATTAAGTTGTTTAGATATAAAATTGTCTGAAATTCCATCTCTTTCTAACTCGGGAGAGATATGTCATGGAGATGAACAAAGTCTAGACCTTTCATTGGCGATACAAAAAGTTTCTAAACGTCATGACATGACTACTCCTCAGTATGATCTTGCAGGAGAAGTTCTCTTACAGGTCAAATTAGTTAAAGAGCTAGAAGAAGGTTTGTCAAAACAGCCTGCACATTGTTGGGGAGATCGAAAGAAATTAAAAAAACATCGTCGACGTATGGAAGAGTTAGATCATGAAATTATAGATAGGCAACATATTCTTTATCAAAGAGTAAATAGACATTGGGAAACTTTTCTCGAACTGATAGAAATCCTTCAATATTTTGGTTGTCTTAATGATCTTGATCCAACAGACATAGGAAGAACAGTTGCTGCTCTAAGAGGAGATAATGAACTTTGGCTAGGCTTAGTATTGATGAGTGGTCATCTAGATGATTTACCTCCTGCTGATCTTGCCGCGGTTTTACAGGCAATAAGTGTAGAAGTTAATCGTCCTGACTTGTGGTGTGGCTATACTCCCACTCATAAGGCAGAAGAGGCTTTTAATGATTTATCTGGTATCTTCCGAGAATTAATGAACGTACAGGGAAAAAGAAATATTCTCATCCCGATTTGGTGGAACTTAGACTTAATGGGATTAGTATCTGCCTGGGCCAGAGGATCTAGTTGGACTGATCTAATAGCAAATACATCTTTGGATGAGGGTGATGTAGTACGTATTATGAGAAGAACTATTGACTTACTTTCACAAGTGCCTTATTGCGAAGCTATTAGTCAACAACTTAGGACTAATGCAAGACAGGCACTTAAAGCAATTAATCGTTTTCCTGTGTGTGAATCAGAAGATCTGCTCCAATCAGTAGCAAATGAAGAGAAAGGATCGAATCCTGCTACCGAAAGACTTGGATAATCAATGAACATTTTAATCAAATTTAACCATAGATATTGGGTTCACTGCATCATTAAACTCTTGTTCTGTTATGTAACCTAATTCATTTGAAGCTTCACGAAGACTAAGATCCTTTCGATGTGCTAGTTGAGCAATTTTTGTTGCTTTCTCATAGCCTATCTTAGGAGTTAATGCTGTTATTAGCATTAACGATTTTTCTAAGCCTTCTTTGATTTGATTCAGATTAGGTTCCACTCCATCAACCATTTTTGTTCTAAAACTAAAACAGCTGTCACAAAGTAATTCGATGCTTTTTAATAAATTAAATCCTATCAGAGGTTTGTAGGCATTCATTTGCAAGTGCCCACCACTACCCGCCATAGCAACAGCTATATCCATGGCTATTATTTGAGTACATGCCATTGACATTGCTTCGCATTGCGTTGGATTGACTTTGCCAGGCATAATAGAACTTCCTGGCTCGTTCTCTGGTAGTTGTAATTCTGCTAGTCCAGTTCTTGGGCCTGAAGATAAAAGACGAATGTCATTAGAAATTTTGAGCAGTGAAACGGCTAAAAGTTTTAATTGAGACATCATATTTACTAATCCATCATGACTCGCCATAATTGCAAACTTATTTATTGCTGCTTCAAAAGGTAATTTAAGTCTTTGAGAAAGTTCTTCGGCAATTTGATGATCAAAATTTGGTGGTGTGTTTAGACCTGTCCCAACAGCTGTCCCTCCTAGTGGAAGAGAATGAAGTTCTGGCAGGTTAGATTCTATTCTTTTTTGAGCCACTAGTAGCTGATCACGCCAGGCAGAGACTTCCTGACCTAGTGTCAAAGGCACAGCATCTTGAAGATGTGTCCTTCCTGTTTTGATGATTTTTTTCCATTTATGACTCTTTTGAGAGAATGCATGAATTAGTAGCTTAACCTCGGGTAGAAGCTTGTCATTAATCGTTTTTATTGTTGCTATTTGAATTGCAGCGGGGAAAACGTCATTTGTTGATTGTGAACAATTGACATGATCATTTGGATGTAATGGCTCATGTCTACCTAATGGTAGACTTAGACTCTGTGCGGCAAGATTGCTAATGACTTCATTCATATTCATATTTGTCTGAGTACCACTACCTGTTTGCCAAACTTTGAGAGGGAATTGATCATTATGCAACCCTTTAGCTATTTCTTCTGAGACCTTTATTATTAGATGGCATCTTTCTTTATCCAATCTTCCGAGCTTATAATTTGCTTTTGCTGCAGCTTGCTTGATCCTTGCTAATGCATAAATAAGATCTAACGGTATAAGATCACTACCTATTGAAAAATTCAGAATAGATCTTTGTGTTTGAGCTCCCCATAGTGCATTTTCTGGAACTTCTATCTTCCCTAGACTGTCTTCTTCTACTCGCATTGATTTATTCATTTGTAAGAATATTATTTAGAGAAGCTTTATATTTCAAGTCGTTCCCAGATGACATTTAAATTTGTTTTATGAATTTCAGTATTAAAGCAATTTGCTAATTTTTCACTGCTGAGTATGTTTGTTATCTCTTGGTCACTCTCTACATTAATTCTAAAATTACCTTCTTGTTGGTTCCATGCAGAATGTGCATGTCTTTGGACTAATTTGTAGGCATCTTCCCTGTTTAAACCATTTTCTACAAGTGCTAATAGAACTTTTTGACTAAAGACCACGCCACCATAGACATTCATATTTTTTAGCATGTTTTTTGGATATATACCTAGTCCTTGAATTACTTCAGTCATTTCTCTCAGCATAAAGTGAAGAGTAATTGAAGTGTCTGGGAGCATCATCCTTTCAGTTGAACTATGACTTATATCTCTTTCATGCCATAACGCAACATTTTCTAGTGCAGCAACTGCATAGCCTCTCAATACTCTTGCTAGACCACTAATGCGTTCGCTTTTAATAGGATTACGTTTATGAGGCATGGCAGAACTTCCTTTTTGACCTTTTGCAAAACTTTCTTCAACTTCTAAGACATCTGTTCTCTGGAGATTCCTTATTTCTGTTGCAAAACGATCTAAAGATGATCCTATTAAAGCAAGTGTTTGAACATAATTAGCGTGACGATCGCGAGAAATAACTTGAGTGCTTGCAGTATCAGGCTGAAGTTCAAGTAAATCACATGCAATAGATTCTACTTTTGGATCGGTATTGGCATAGGTTCCCATAGCCCCACTTATTTGACCCACAGAAATATCTTTTTCTAAATTCTTTAACCGATCTATATTCCGCATGCTTTCGGCTAACCAACCTGCCAGCTTGAATCCAAAAGTTATCGGCTCCCCGTGAATTGCATGAGATCTACCTATCATTACTGTGTCTTTATGTTCTCTTGC
>CACILY010000005.1 GCA_902587615.1 uncultured Prochlorococcus sp. | reverse complement strand
CTAGAATTCAGGATGGTTCAGAAGCTCTTGATAGCACTACTCCTTCCTTAGAAAATCAAAATAGTGAGCACCTTGAACAAAGAGTTGAGCAACTAAATGCAGCCATAGCTGATGTAAGGAAGCAACTTGAAGATCTAGGTGCACGTAATTAAGTAATACCGAAATTTTCTCAAAAAAGTTTATTTTATTTATTCATGCTTAGATCCAGCGCAATAACACAAGGAATTCAAAGGTCTCCCAACCGAGCCATGCTACGAGCTGTTGGTTTTGGTGACCATGACTTTAATAAACCAATTATTGGAATAGCCAATGGTTATAGCACTATTACCCCATGCAATATGGGCCTTATGGATTTAGCTAAACGCTCTGAGGAGGCCGTGAAAATAGCTGGGGCAATGCCCCAAATGTTTGGAACCATCACCGTTAGCGATGGTATATCAATGGGAACAGAAGGAATGAAATATTCATTAGTTTCGAGAGAAGTCATTGCTGATTCAATTGAAACTGCATGCAACGCTCAGAGTATGGATGGAGTTTTAGCTATTGGCGGATGTGACAAAAATATGCCAGGAGCAATGATATCAATAGCTAGGATGAATATTCCTTCAATATTTGTATATGGAGGAACAATAAAACCTGGGCGTCTAGACGGATCCGATTTAACAGTGGTTAGTGCATTTGAGGCAGTAGGCCAATTGACAAGTGGGAAAATTGACGAGGAAAGATTACTAGCCGTTGAAAAAAATGCTATTCCGGGTGCAGGTAGCTGCGGAGGAATGTTTACTGCAAATACAATGTCAGCGGCTATAGAGACAATGGGTTTAAGCCTTCCCTACAGCTCAACCATGGCCGCCGAGGATGATGAGAAAGCAGATAACGCAGCAGAAAGTGCCAAGATACTTGTTCAAGCAATAAAAAATAACATCAGGCCATTAGATTTACTTACTAGAAAAGCTTTTGAGAATGCGATTTCTGTAGTAATGGCTATTGGTGGTTCGACTAATTCTGTATTACATCTACTTGCAATCGCGAAAACTGCAGGAATCGAACTATCTATCGACGATTTTGAAGTAATAAGACAGAAAGTACCAGTACTTTGTGATTTAAAACCAAGTGGAAAGTATGTAACTGTAGACCTCCATAAAGCAGGAGGTATTCCTCAAGTGATGAAAATATTACTTGAAGGTGGATTACTTCATGGAGATTGCCTAACTATCGAAGGGAAAACAATAGAAGAGATCCTGAAAGATGTTCCAAAAAGTGCCTCTCCTAATCAGGAAGTTATAAGACCACTCACTAATCCTATTTATAAAAAAGGACACCTAGCAATATTAAAAGGTAATCTAGCTAGCGAAGGGAGTGTGGCTAAAATAAGCGGGGTAAAAACTCCTGTTCTAACTGGACCCGCGAGAGTCTTTGAAAGTGAAGAAGAGTGTCTCTCTGCAATATTGGAGAACAAAGTTAAATCTGGTGATGTTGTAGTTGTTCGATATGAGGGTCCGGTTGGCGGACCTGGAATGCGTGAAATGCTCTCGCCAACTTCAGCCATCGTTGGTCAAGGGTTAGGTGAAGAAGTAGCCTTAATAACAGATGGTCGGTTTAGCGGTGGATCATATGGTCTAGTTGTAGGTCATGTGGCACCAGAAGCAGCAGTAGGAGGGAATATAGGTCTTGTAAAAGAAGGAGATAGTATTACAGTTGATGCGCATCAAAAATTAATACAATTGAATGTTGATGAATCAGAGATAGCCAAGCGAAGAAAAAGTTGGATAAAACCAAAACCCCGATATTCAACAGGTATTCTTGGTAAGTATGCTCGTCTTGTGAGCAGTTCAAGCAAAGGAGCCGTTACCGATCAAGGTTAAACAACACTAGTCAAGGGGTAGCCATTGAGGTAAACATGGCCCTTAGACGCCTCGCGAGGGCTTCTATAGAAGTCGAGTCAACAGGTGCCTCACAGCGTTTACCACTATTTCCATCCATCCACAAACTATATTTACCTTGCCATAGAATAGGTGCATCAGGGTTTTCATATCTAGCCAAAGTAATATTTAATTGATCACTACTGCGATAAATTTCAACTTCTAAATCATTATGGGAACATCTTTCTCCTAAAGCAGTCCTACACTCAAGTCTAATTAGTAATTCGATAAACGTCTCACTCATAAATACATCACCAGAATCAATTAACGGACATAAGACAGAGTATCTATAAGGCTTTAAGCATAAATCTGCAATTTTAGCGATTTCAGCAAAGATCTCGCTATAAGCATTATGCATAGGTGCTTATTGATCGAAGGAGTATTCGAAAAGCTCCACAACGGAAGCCAGAATTCAATTGACCGGGTTGACCAAATTTTGAATGCAATAGTTGAATACGAGTTATATAAGAAGGTTGAAATTCAACCGGTAACGAAACTGATTTAGCGCGTATAGCTGGTTCAAGATGTGAAAACGGAATTTGAATAGCTGAAGTGCCTGTATTTTCAGTAGGAATCGAAGCCACCCACTTAAGTCGACCAGAAATAAGGGTAGAAATGATTGGATTAGAAAATTGACACGAAACCGCTAACTTGAGTGTTCGACCATCTCCATCAATTTCTAATTTAAATCCCTGGCAACGAGAAAAATTCAATGGGGGGCAGAATAAAGGAGATCGGCAACTGATAAAACCACCTCCTTTTTCGACTAAATTGCCACTAAAGATAAGACCATCACTTGTTGTCTCACAAGATGAATTACTCAAACCTCCCATAATAGTGTCGTTAAGGGTAGTCCAATCAGAAAAAGAGATATTGCTTGCTAACAAAATTCTTATAAGAATCTGCTGATATAAATCATTATGAATGAAATATCAGCTAAAGCAATGAAGCTGCATCAACATCAACTAGCACCAAAATTTGATTGGATGTTTTTACTAGTTTTGCTGGCGTTCTCTCAGGTGGTTCCATGGGGTCTATTAATCTTTTTAGGGCCGTTTTTTTAGAAGAACCACTTACCAAAAATATTATTTTTTTCGCTGCACAGATTACGGGAGCCGTCAGAGTAATGCGGGCCTGACCTTTACCGTATCCTACGGCAACATATCTATCGGTAATACTTAGAGCATCACTATAAGGGAAAAGTGATGCTGTATGACCATCTTCACCTAGACCAAGTAATATCAAATCGAAAACAGGTGGATGACCATGACAAATAGATTTTAATAAGGTCTGAAATTCCGTGGAATTTTCTTCAGGAGTGTCTAGCTTATTAGTTAATGTGGGGTGGAAGCATGCTTTAGAGCCAGGGGACTCCGAAAGAAGTGTCTTCTTCAACATAAGAGCATTACTTGACTCATGAGTAGAGTCAACCCATCTTTCATCACCTAAAAAAATATCAACCCGATGCCAAGGAAGATCATATTTCGCAAGGATCTTATAAGCATTAGAAGGAGTCGTACCTCCGGACAATGCAATTTGAGCTCGTTCCTTAACAGCTAAGATTTGCTGTATCTCGTCAGATATTTGTTTTGCCGTAGAATTAGCTAATTCGTCTTTATTAGAAAAAGAATTAATTTTATAAGTATTCATATTGTTAAATCAATTAAGCCATTCAGTATGGAAATCACCTTCTTTATCAACCCTCTCGTAGGTATGGGAGCCAAAGCAGTCTCTCATAGCCTGCACTAAATTTTGAGGTAATCTAGACGTCCTAAAGCTATTTATATAATCAAGAGTACTGCTGAAACATGGTACTGGTATTCCTGAATTCGAGGCACAGGAAATAACCTTTGCCAAACCAGGTAAGCGACGATTTATTTGATCGGCGAACCATGGATCAAGTAAAAGGTTGGAGAGTTGTGGGTCATTATTAAAGGCATCTTGAATACGTTTAAGCAACTTAGATCGAATAATACATCCGCCTTTCCAAATTTGAGCTATAGATGGCATTTCTAAGTTGTAGTTATATTCAGCAGAAGCTATGGAAAGAATTTCCATACCTTGTGCATATGATGCAATTGTCGACAGAACAACTGCATCCATTAAAGGAGACATACCATTAGAAATATCTCCTAAGTCAAAATTTTCTATAGATGGTCCTTTAAGAATTAATTGAGCTTCTTCTCTTTTGGATTTCATAGAGCTCATTACACGAGCATTTAAAGATGCATAAATTGTTGGAACAGCTGCACCTAATTCCAAAGCACTAATTACCGTCCATAAACCCGTTCCTTTTTGGCCAGCTTTATCCATAATTTTTTCAACCAAATCATCTCCATCAACAGGATCTTTAGTTCTCAAACAAGTCTCAGTAATTTCAACCAAATAAGAGGAGAGCTCTTCAGTTTGGTTCCAATAACTCATAACATTAGCCATCTGTTCCCCACTCATTCCTGAAACTCTTTTCATCAAGTCATAAGATTCTGCAAGTATCTGCTCAATTCCATATTCAATTCCGTTATGAACAGTTTTAACAAAATGTCCAGATCCTCCTGGGCCGATATAACAGACACAGCTTCCATCATCGACTTGAGCTGCCATTTTATTTAATAAACTTTCTATAGCGTCATATGAAGATTTAGTTCCTCCTGGCATCATGCTGGGACCTTCTAATGCTCCCTTTGCGCCTCCAGAGACACCCATACCTATATAGCCAAAGCTTTTACTCTCTAGTTCGGCGACTCTTCTTTCTGTATCTGCAAATTGGGAATTACCTCCATCTATAAGAAGATCACCTTCCTGAAGATAAGGAGATATTTTCTGAATAACAGCATCAGTTGCAGCCCCTGCTTTAACCATCATTAAGATTCGTCTGGGTCTCTCGAGCTTATTTACAAAATCTTGCAAATCCTTAGCCCCTTGAATAGATTTACCAGCGCCTCGTCCATTCAGGAAATCCTGTGTTTTAGAAAAAGTCCTGTTGTATACAACGCTTGAAAATCCATTTCTTTCAGCATTAAGGACCAGGTTCTCACCCATAACCCCTAAACCGATCAAACCAAAATGAGCCTTGGACATTGAATCGGCACAAACTTCACTTGAGCCAGTGTGGCGATTGAAGATTAAATTCGCTGTATTTCTAACCTGAATGTCAGGATTGAAAAATTATTTTTTAAACTGGCACTAGTTATAACAAGTAAAAGCTCTGAGAATGGCCAACATAATTTAAATAACAACACCATCAGGAATAGAGGCATTCTTAACTACTACGACAATTCCATTACGAATATAAAAACCTTGATCCGCCCTATCGGCTTCTTCAACTCTATCCTTATTAACAATTTTTACGTCATCCCCAATACGAGTATTTTTATCGAGGATGGCTCTTTTTACAGTTGTTCCTTTGCCAACTCCTAGAGGGATTCCATTCCCTTTCCTAAGCTCAATTCTCTCTTCAGAAGATTCAAAAAAGTCAGATCCCATAACCAGACAATCTTCAAGCACTACATCACTTTCTATTCTGCTTCTAACGCCTAAAACACAATGATGAATACTGCATGATTTCAAGATCGAACCTTCGCAAACAATAGAATTGGTAATTTGAGCATCGACCAACTTGGAAGGTGGCAAATATCTCTGTCTTGTATAAATAGGAAACTTCTCATCATAAAAACTAAATGGTGGTTTTGGCTGCTGAGTAAGAGCAAGGTTTGATTCAAAGAATGCTCCAATAGTTCCAATGTCTTCCCAATAATCATCAAAAACATAACTTTGTAACTTATCCCCTCTTTTAAGCGCCTCAGGGATTACCTCTTTACCAAAATCTTTATGTGAAGGGTTTTTATTTAATAAGTCAAATAAAGTGGATCTACTGAAAACATAAATACCCATAGAGGCAAGATATGGCCTTTCATCAGAAGATTCTTTTGACAATCCAAACCTTGATGTATCAACAGCCATTGCCTTTAATGAATCACCAGAAGGCTTCTCTTTAAACTCTTCTATAAGTCCTTCATTATTAGTTCGCATTAATCCAAAACCTTCAGCTTGTTTTGCATCAACAGGCAACGCAGCAACTGTTAGATCAGCATTATTAGCTCGATGATGTTCAACAAAAAGGCTGTAATCCATTCGGTATAACTGGTCTCCAGAAAGAATTAAATATTCGTCTACATCCCACTCTTGAAATAGCCATTGATATTTTCTTACAGCATCAGCTGTTCCTTCAAACCAAGAAGGACTTTCTGGAGTTTGCTGAGCAGCTAAAACCTCTACAAAGCCCTGGCCAAAAGGGGCACTAAGATTGTATGTCTGTGCTATGTGCCTATTAAGAGATGCACTATTAAATTGGGTTAGGACATACATCTTATTGATATCCGAATTTATGCAATTACTAATAGGGATATCGATCAGGCGATATTTGCCAGCCAAAGGGACAGCAGGCTTCGCCCTCATTTTTGTTAAAGGATAAAGGCGAGATCCTTTGCCACCGCCAAGAATGATCGCTAAAACACGCTTCATGCCGTACCTATAAATCGGCTTAATGCAGCAAACCTACCGGAACAAGTGTCAAAAATGCGAACAAAAATAGGATAATTATTAAGACTTCTAAGAATTAAATTGAGAATTCTATTGGCGCAAACTTATTTTGACTTGTGAGAAACCTCTAATTCAAAGAGATTTTCTATCAATTTTAAAGATCTAAGACGATCCTCTCGTGCCTGAGGAGCTCTTAATTTAGTAACTGGTGTATGGAGGATTTTATTAATAATTCCCTTACTCAAAGCCTCTACAACTTTCCGTTCTCTTGCTGAAAAGTCTGGCCCCATTCTGCTTAAAGCCTTTTGTAATTCTTCTTTTCTAATAGATTCTAAATCTGATCTCAATGAATTAATAGTAGGAACAGCTTCAAGACTTTCCCACCATTCCAAGAAAAGTCGGCCTTCTTCTTTTATTAAAGCTTCAGCTTCTAAAGCTAATTTCTGACGTGTCTCCTGATTCCTTGAAACGACTTCTTGTAAATCATCAACATCGTGAGAATCAACTCCTTTTACAGTCCCTGCATCTGCCGAGATATTTCTAGGGACTCCAATGTCAATTAAACGTAATTCTTTCTTTCTAGATAGTTGATTTAATCTTGCAGCAGTAATAATTGGTTCATTTGAAGCAGTACTTGTAAAAACTAGAGAGCAATTAGAAAGACAAGAATCAAGTTGATCTAAAAGGCAGCAGTCAATCTCAAGATTAGAGAAATCAGAAGCCAAATCCTCTGCTCTTTTTAACGTTCTATTTAGAAGTAGAAGCTCTGAACAGCCTTTAGATTGAAGATGCTGAATAAGCAGTCGGCTCATTCGGCCAGCACCAACTACAGCAATCTTTTCAGATTCAAGAGACAAAAGTTTGTCTTGACCTAGAGACTGACCAAGTTTCAATTGTGCCAATTCAACCGCGGCTGAACTTATAGATACTGCTCCTGTACCAAGGTTAGTTTCAGTTCTAACTCGCTTTCCTGTGCTTACTGCTTGAGTAAGCAAACGATTTAGGATGGGACCCATTGCTTGATTATCCTGCCCAAGCCTTACCATCTTTTTAACCTGTGAGAGAATTTGGCCTTCTCCTAAAACAAGGCTATCTAGGCCAGCAGCAACCCTCATTACATGAGCCACAGCCTCTTCTTGGTTATAGATGAAAAGATGTGGAAATAAATCACTCTCTGAAAGCCCAGAATAAGTTTTCAAAAAATCTTTAATTGAAGCAACACCTAATTCAGGATGTTTAACCAATGTATAAATCTCTAATCGATTACAAGTGCTAAGGATTGAAACCTCTATCACTTGATCTACTGCTTTCAAATCAACAAAAGATTTTTCTACACTTTCCTCAGGAATACTGAGTTTTTCTCGGACTTCGACTGGTGCCGTCCGATGGCTTAGACCGACGACAACAATGTGCATAAAATTTCCTGCATATTTTTACAATCAATTAATTAATTCAAAGAGATGCTTTTCGCACCATCTTTGATGTGAACTGTGTTTGTAAATCTAGCAGTGCTATCAAGAGTGCTAATTACAAGACTGCTTGTTCTTGTGCAATCTTGTTCAAATTTAACTCCATTAAATAAAAGTCCATCAGTAATTCCACTTCCTGCAAAAACTACATTTTCGCCAGAAGCAAGCTCATTAGCCTCATATATTTTATCTACGTCAGTAATTCCCATCTCTCCTAAACGAGCAATATTGCCTTCTTTAGTGTAATCAGCCCATTCCTTCGTTTGAGCAATAGCTGGGTCATAAACCAACTGCCCTTGGAAATGTCCTCCTAAGGCCCGCATGGCTGCAGCAGAGATAACACCTTCTGGAGCAGCTCCTATACCCATCAAACAATGAGTCCCAGTACCTGCGAATCCACATGCTATTGCTGCTTGAACATCACCATCTGAAATAGGTTGGACCCTTGCTCCAGTGGATCGAATTTCAGAAACAAGATTTTTATGTCTTGCCCTATCCATTACAACAATCGTTAATTCGCTAACTGACAATCCAAGACAATCGCTAAGTATTTTGATGTTTTCAGTAGCAGAATTGCGAATATCTACCTTTCCTTTTGCTGCAGGAGGAGCAGCAAGTTTATTCATATAGAAATCAGGAGCATTAAATAATCCTCCTCGATCTGAAGCGGCCAAGACAGCCATTGAACCACGCTGATTATTAGCGCAAAGATTCGTTCCTTCACATGGGTCAACTGCAAAATCAACGCCTGGTCCACTACCAGATCCAACTTCCTCTCCTATATAAAGCATAGGTGCTTCATCCCTCTCTCCTTCTCCAATAACAATTCGACCTTGCATTTGGATTTGGCCCATGCGTTTACGCATGGCCTCAACTGCAGCTGCATCTGCCTCATCCTTTTTACCTAAACCGGTTAGATGAGCAGAGGCAATGGCCGCTTGTTCTACGACTTCTAGAATTTCCTGAATAAGAGTGCGATCCACTGTTTAAAGAGCTTTGGGAAATAGTACCGCTTTTATAAACCCTAGAATTACTTCGAATTTTTGATGAATGGTCTTCACCAAAACGTTTTAGACGAATCGCAGTAGAACTAGAAGGTAAAGCGGGGACAACTTTATCAGTGCAGCCTATCTGAAGATGAAGGCACTTAGATTTATAGAATCAAAAGCTATGTATCCTTTTCATGAGTTTGTCCAATCAATCATCAACCAAATCAGGTCATAGACCTGTTCAAATCATTCCCTCAGTCCTTCCAGCAGACTGGGCAAATATGGGGCAATGTGTAAAAGATCTTGAGCTTGCAGGAGTTGACAGAATCCAATTTGACGTAATGGATGGGAACTTTGTTCCAAACCTTACATTTGGACCAGAGATGATCTCTGCATGCAGAAAGTATTGCAATGTTCCTTTTGAGACTCAATTGATGGTTAGTCAATACAATTGCGAGACAATGCTAGAGGCATATGTGAATGCAACAAAAGGTCCCAACGGAGAGCCTGGAGTGGTTATTGCACACGTAGAAGCGAACGTTCATCTGCATCGAATACTTGCAAAAATAAGACAACTAGGCGGTTCACCATCTGTTGCTATGAATCCTCATACACCAATGGAAATGGTAAAGAATGTACTAGATATGGTTGATCATGTTCTGGTTATGACCGTGAATCCAGGTTTTGGAGGTCAGGCATATATTCCAACGATGCTAAATAAAATAAAAGAATTAAGAGATACAATTATTGACAATAACTATGACATAGATATTGAGGTTGACGGAGGAATTAAAGCTGATTGGACCTTGTCCCAATGTTGCGCCGCAGGTGCAAATTGCTTCATCGCTGGAAGTGGGATGTTTGCATATCCATCATTGAAAGAAGGTTGTGATGAGCTACGAAAAATTGCTTTAGAGGCTCAAGCAGGAAAACTCCTATAGTAATTAATAAATAAAATATTTATTAATTAAAAGTCAAGAACCATCCGTAGCTATGTAAACCAACTCCTAAAAGATTCACTCCTATATAACATAAACAAATAACAAATAAGCCAGAAGAGGCTATTAGTGCAGGCTTTCTGCCTTGCCAACCTCTTATGAGCCTTAGATGAAGATAGGTGGCGTAAACGAGCCAACATATCAAGGCCCAGGTTTCCTTTGGATCCCAACTCCACCAACTTCCCCAAGCCTCATTAGCCCAGACTGCTCCGCTTATAAGACCAACTGTTAATAATAAAAAACCTAAAGTAATCACTCGATAACTAAGTGCATCTAGTTGCTCCGCATTATTAAGAACAATAGGTCTTAAATCTGTATCTGAATTTTCATCTGAAAATGACATTAGAGATAAATTTCTAAAGCCTCCAATACCAGTTGAACTACTTCTAATTTGAAGGTCATTTTTTGTATCAACAAAAAGAACGGCAGCAGAAAGCAAAGAGCCAAGAAGCAATGCTGCGTAACTGCACATAATTACACTTACATGCATTACAAGCCAACTAGATCGAAGTGCAGGGACAAGAGGAGAAGACTGTTTTAAATATTCAGGCAGCGCAAAACTCGCAAAGGCTATTAACAAAAGTGATACTGGAGTGGAGACAGAAGAAATTAACGGAGAAGGCCACAATCGCTCTACCAAAAGCTGAGAGAGAGTAAGCGCCCAAGTCAAAAAGCAAAGAGATTCATAAAGATTACTTATTGGAAAATGTCCAGACTGTGACCATCTCAAAATAAGCTGGGTTGCTAAAACAAGGTTTGCAAGAGCAATGCAAACTCTTACGAAAGATGAAGGATGACCATTTCCAACGGACCAAAAAGCAATTGGAAGTGAAATCAAAAGTAAAAAGAAAGATATAAGTCCCAGAGATATAACTGGGTCACCAAACAAGGCAAAAAGGTCGATAGTATTTATGCTCGTAATTAATATTAAGTTATTCATTGGTCAGCTTGTTTGAGAAAAAATCCACCAACTCCAAATGATATTAAGACAGGGAACCACGCTGCTAGAAAAGGATTAATTGCCCCAGTAACTCCTAAGGAACTGAAACTAAAACTTAATACATAATATATTAATATTAAAAGAATACTTAAACCGAAACTTTGGCTCTGGCTTGTTCTGATATTGCTTTTCGATCCTAAGCTACTTCCTATTAATCCAAAGACTATGCATGCAATTGGCAAAGTAAATTTCTCCTGAATTCTGACTTTCATTCGTCTTTCTTCTTTAAGATTCCCTGACTTCTTGTATAAATTTTGAGCTTTTAAAGCTTGAGACACACTCATATTATTGGCATCAGGAGGTATCTTCGCAATTTCTTGCGGACCAGAGTCTAAAGGATAAATATAACTGTCAAAATTAACAGAAGTAGATGTATTATTAGGAGACAAAGTAATGATTTTCCCATTAACAAATTGCCATTTAGCCTCTTTTTTATTCCAAAAGGCATTTTCAGCAACAAGCATTTGCTTATAACCAAATCGAGAGAAATCTAAAACTGTTACTTCAACCATTTGATTGTTTTGAAATTCTTTTGCATAGAACAAATGAGTTAAACCATCTCTAGTATTAACAGAATCTGATGGATCAAATATCTTTCCAAATCTTGAATACATAATGTCAGTTCCATAATCTGAATGCATAGAAACCTGAAGACCTTGCCTCAATGTTGTTTCTGCATTGCGATTAGATCTAGGAACTACAAAATCATTAAACAAAAATGTAATACCTGTCATTAAGACTCCCAAAACCAAAGCTGAGAGAACCATTCTTTTAGCTGATACTCCAATACTTCTAAGGGCTTTAATCTCACTATTAGAAGACAAGCGACTAAAAGATAGCAATGTGGCCATAAGCATGGCCATAGGAAAAGAAACAACAAGAAAACCAGGCAATCGAAGGATTAAAACTCTTAAAGCTGTTTGAAAGGGAAGACCAGATTCAACAATTTTTCTCACTAAATCAAAAATCACACCAAGAGAAAGAGAAACCACAGTGAAGGCTGCAATTGCAAATAAAAGCGGTGGAATTAATTCAGTTAAAAGCCATCTATCTAAAAGAGGTAACAAACGCCATTTAGAATTCAAATATTTAGAAGATTTGCGTATTAAAGAATTGGATATGTTTAAAGAAATCAAAGCTTAAATGCCTCACCCAAATAATTACTCCTTACCAAAGGATCATTAGCAACCTGATCAGAGTGGCCCGAAGATAAAATCTTCCCTTCACTAAGTATGTACGATCGATCAGTTATAGCAAGAGTTTCTCTCACATTATGATCTGTAAGAAGGACTCCCATCCCTCTATCCCTAAGCTTTTGAATTAGATTTTGCAAATCAGCTACGGCCATAGGATCAACTCCAGCGAATGGTTCATCTAAAAGTAAATATTTTGGTCCATACGAACCCACCGCTAAAGCTCTCGCAATTTCACAGCGACGTCTCTCTCCTCCAGAAAGTTGATAGCCAAAACGATCTACAAATTTTCCTAAATTGAAATCATCGATCAGGCATTCTCGCCTTTTCATACTCTGATATTTTGATAACTTACTTTGGTTCAAAGCTATATCAAGATTTTCCCGGACTGTAAGATTTCTAAAAACACTAGGCTCTTGAGGTAAATAACCAATACCCAATCTTGCTCTTCGAGGCATAGAAAACCTTGCTATATCATTTCCGTTTAACAAAACCCTCCCAGAGTCAGGAGTAAGTAAACCAATTAATAAATTAAAAGTTGTAGTTTTTCCGGCACCATTAGGACCTAAAAGGCCAACAACTTCACCTGCAGTAATTGACAGTGAGATATCTTTAACAATCGAGATTCCATTTAATATAATTGATACTTGTTGTAGTGATAAATTCATTGAAATAGGGATATTAATAGAACTTGAGATAAAAGAATTCTTTTTGCATTAATTTCTTACTTTCTCTCTAGAAAAGGTAATTCAGATAAATCAAGATTCCCATCATGTTGCAAAACACTAAGTCTAGCTTCAACTGATTTGCATAACCTTTTCACATTTAATCCAAGATCTGGTGATCCAATTTTTCTTAATCTACCTAAACCTTCTCCATAAAGGATCATGGCGCCATTTTTATTTCCTTTTTCCAAGTGTAATTGAGCTACTGAAATTTGTAACAAGCCCTGAAGAGTTTGCCTTTCGGGATCTACCGATTCATGCCATAATTCTTCAAAACAATCATGAGCTGAATACCAATCAGCAGAATTGAAATAATGCATGGCTTTATTAAAACGGGAATCTGCAATAATTAAATCAATATTACTTCGATTCATAAGACTTATTTCTTAGCAGATCTCTTAGTTGATAACTTCCTAAGTCTTATAGATTCAGGAGTAACTTCAAGCATCTCCCCAGGACCAATATATTCCAAAGCTCGTTCTAGAGTCATTTCTATAGGAGATTGAAGAGTATCTAGTTCTTCAGCTCCTGCTGACCTCATGTTTGTTAATTGCTTTGCCTTACAAACATTTATTTCCAGGTCTTGCGGTCTATTATTCTCGCCAATAATCATTCCTTTATAAACTTTTACACCTGGCTTTATAAAAAATTGGCCTCTATCTTCAGCATTTTTCAAAGAATAGAAAGTAGATACTCCTTCTTCAAAGGAAATTAATACACCATTTCGACGGGTTTCAAATTCACCTATCATTTTTCTATATTCATAAAAAGAGTGACTCATAATTCCTTCACCTCTTGTTGCTCTAATAAATTCGCCTCTAAATCCAATTAATCCTCTAGAAGGGACAATAAATTCAATTTGAGTCCTGCCATCAGTTCCTGTTTCCATGTTTTGCATTTCGCCTCTACGAATTCCTAATTTTTCAATACAAGGTCCTACAGATTGAGAGGGAGCATCTATAACAAGAGTTTCAACAGGTTCACAAATTATTTCATCAATAGTTCTGAAAATTACTTGAGGTTGAGAAACTTGAAATTCATAACCTTCTCTTCTCATCGTTTCGATCAATATTCCCAAATGAAGCTCTCCTCTTCCACTAACTGCAAAACGATCAGGAGAGTCAGTATCTTCTACCCTTAAAGCAACATTTGTAAGTAATTCTTTATACAACCTATCTCTTAATTGACGACTAGTTACATATTTACCTTCTTTACCAGCAAAAGGTGAATCATTTATGACAAATGTCATTTGCAAAGTAGGTTCATCTACCTTAATAAGAGGCAGTGCTTTTGGCTCATCTGGGCAAGCAATAGTTTCTCCAATGTTCACCTCATTAAAGCCAGCTACAGCAACTAAATCCCCTGCAAATGCCTCTTGAATTTCTATTCGTCGTAACCCCTCAAAACCTAGTAACTTTGAGATTCTCCCTTTTTTCACATTGCCATTTTCTTTAATTAAGGAAGCATTTTGACCATTACGGATAATTCCATTATGAACCCTTCCAATAACAATCCTGCCCAAGAAGTCTGAATAATCTAATGTCGTAACTTGTAGTTGAAGTGGTTTATTTTTATCACCTACTGGCGGCGGAACATGTCTTAAGATCGCATCAAATAGTGGCTTCATATTATCACTTTCATTTGCCATATCTGATTTAGCAAAGCCACCTAATCCGCTTCCAAATAAGTAAGGAAAATCACATTGATCATCATCAGCTCCTAACTCTAAAAAAAGATCAAGAACTTTATCGACAGCAGTCTCTGGTTGAACACGGGAACGATCAATTTTATTAACAAAGACAATTGGTCTTAAGCCTTGTTCAAGCGCTTTTTTTAGAACGAAACGAGTTTGAGGCATTGGACCTTCATTTGCATCAACAATCAATAAGCAGCCATCTACCATGCCTAGAACTCTCTCCACTTCTCCACCAAAATCTGCATGTCCAGGAGTATCAACAATATTGATGCGAGTATCTTTGTAGTTGACAGCAGTGTTTTTAGACAAAATAGTGATACCTCTTTCTCTCTCCAAGTCATTTGAATCCATCACACAAGTGGGTATAGCTTCGTTATCACGAAATATCCCTGATTGAGAAAGAAGAGCATCTACCAAAGTAGTTTTGCCATGATCAACATGCGCAATAATTGCAATATTTCGGATCGATTGAGTTTTCAAACTCATTGTTGATTATTTCTAAAGAGTATGACGCAATTAAGCGTAATTCCGAAAGAATATCTCAATACGAGCTTAATTCTTTGATTTGTCAGAAACAAAAGTTTTAGCACTTATTCGAGCATGTGGATAACTCTTCTAAATTATTAATTTTATTAATAATCTTGATTTTGTTTCCACTCTATTTGCCTTTTATTAGCCGGTTCAAACTCCCTTAAAGCATTAACTGAGCCTTCGTATCTCCAATGCCAGGGCTCATAGCTAACATTTTGTGAATTGCCTTCAGGGAAAGATAAAACAAAGTGGAACCTGGCAGCATTTTTCTTTAGCCAATTAAATGCGGGAGTATTTTCAAACTCAACTTCAAAATCTGTCTTACGCATCGTTCTGTCTCCAATATCAATTGCAAAGCCAGTACTATGTTCAGAATATCCAGGAGGGGCTGAAACCCTTGCCCTCTCAATAGCTATTTGATTCCTAATTGATTTGTTTTCATAAAAAATCTCTTTTTGAAGAGGTATAGATCTATACCCACTCAAGAGAACCAATTCAATCCCTTCTCTGAATGCTGCCTTTCTCATAGCCTGAAGATCCTTTATTACATCTCTATGAACTTTGAAGCCAGGATATACACTAATTAAATCTGCTTGTTGAGCCTCTTTATAAGGGAAATGTCCTAGTAATCGACCATCATCGGCAGGTATAGAACCTTCATTAAAAAAGATCTCAGATTTTATATTTGAGAAAAAAAGTACAACTGAAATTATTAAAACAAAAGAAAAAAAAGCTGTAAATCTATTTGTTCCAAACCGAATCCTAATGGGATTAGGCCTGTAAGCAAGAGGTATTTCATCTCCTTCAGAGATTCGAGTTTTTTTGGCTCGAGGCAAGTATTTAAACCAATCGATGTTTCGATCGTAACGACATTAGTAAATACTAGCTTCGATAATACTTATGAGGATGTAAGTTTTTAGATACGAATACCTAGTCAAGGCCTTAAACAAATGTTGCGTGTCGCAGTAATTGGTGGTGGACCAAGTGGTTCCTGTGCTGCTGAGATTCTTGCAAAAGCTGGAATTCAAACATGGTTATTCGAAAGAAAGCTTGATAATGCAAAACCTTGTGGAGGAGCAATACCACTTTGCATGGTTGAAGAATTTGATCTTCCAGAATCAATTATCGATAGAAAAGTGCGGAATATGAGAATGATCTCACCCTCTAATAGGGAGGTAGATATTCGACTAGATAAAATTTACGAAAAGAGTGAAAAAGAATATATAGGCATGTGCAGAAGAGAAGTTATGGATGCTTTCATGAGAAATCGTGCAGCAGATCTTGGAGCAACTTTAGTAAATGGCTTAGTTAGCAATATTGATACAGGAAACAATCGTCAAGGTCCTTATAAACTTACCTATTCTGAAAATACTTCTGGGAATGAAACGGATACTACAAAAACATTAGAGGTTGATTTAATTATTGGAGCTGATGGAGCAACTAGTCGTGTAGCGAAGGCTATGGACGCAGGTGATTACAACTATGCCGTAGCGATACAAGAAAGAATAAAACTACCCCCTGAAGAGATGAAATACTATGAAGATCGCGCCGAAATGTACGTAGGGAATGACGTTTCACCAGATTTCTATGGTTGGGTATTTCCAAAATATGATCATGTGGCTGCTGGAACAGGAACAATGAAAGATAATGGAAGTTTAATAAAGAGTCTCCAGGCAGGTGTAAGAGAACGAGCTAAAAAAAGACTTGTAAATGGAGAGGTTATTAAAATAGAAGCTCACCCAATACCAGAACATCCTCGACCAAGGCGTGTAGTAGGGAGAATGGCCTTAGTGGGAGATGCCGCAGGATACGTTACCAAAAGTTCTGGAGAAGGTATATATTTTGCAGCTAAAAGCGGAAGAATGTGTGCAGAAGAAATAGTAGAAGCGAGTAAAGGAGGGAAAGTTATTCCCACTGAAAAAGATCTGAAAAAATATCTAGCAAAATGGGATAAAAAATATGGTGCAACTTATAAAGTTTTAGATATTCTCCAAAGAATTTTTTATACCAGTGACTCCGCCAGGGAAGCTTTCGTTGAAATGTGTGATGACATGGACGTTCAAAGAATGACTTTTGATAGTTATCTTTATAAAACCGTTGTAGCTATGAAGCCTCTTCAACAACTTAAACTTACCTTCCTTACAATTGGATCTGTCCTAAGAGGTGGCGCACTAGCTCCTAAAACCTATAAGCCTGTTCCAAGTGCAGTTAGAGAAGAGAAAGAAGTTAATGAAATGCTTTCTAAAAGATCAATAAAAGGAGGTATTAATATTAAAAAGAATAAAAAGTTAGCTGAGAAAGTATTATAAAATATACTTTAATTACAGTAAAATTTGACTAAAGTCGGCAAGAATACAAGCTTGATTTCTTAGTATTGCGAGAAGATTTAATCTATTAGTCTTAATATGGATATCATCGACCATAACCATAACACTATCTTCACCATCAAAAAAAGCAGCTAAGGCTTCTTCTCCAGAAATTAGAATCTCAGCCAATTTTAGATATCTATTAGGAGAAGTACTGTTAACAATGGGGTCTATAGAGTTTATGACATCTAATAATTGATATTCTGAACTTTTTTGAAATAATGATGGGTTAATTACATTAGACGAGCTCAGAATATCTGATCCTATAGAGCTTTTTTCAGCCAACTTGGACGCTCTAGTGACAACTAAATTAAGAGAATTTAAAGTACCATCAAGTCTCATTTGAGAGAGCAGGTTTGCTCGCAATTGGATCTCAGAAGGATCCAAAAGTAGAGATTTGATTGGAATACTTGCTCCCGCTATAGCCTGAGAGATATCGATATCAATACCATTCTCTTCAAGAAGACTAATTATTCTTTGCCGGAAAAACTCCGAAAGATCGTCGAAAAGTTTTGAAGATTCGATATTAAATTCAGGAAATAAGTTAGACCAATATTTTATAGATTCAATAAGGAATTGATTCATATTAAAGCGCCATGATTTAGACCATAAGATTTGCAAAATACCATTCCCTGCTCTTCTTAAAGCAAAAGGGTCAGAAGAACCACTAGGACGTTGACCTTTTGAAAAAATACTCAATAAGAGTTCAAACTTATCTGCAATTGCGAGTATAGAACCCGAATCAGATTTAGGAAGAGAATCTTTAGAACCTCTTGGTAGATAATGTTCTAAAACAGCCAAAGCTACTTCTCTTGGCTCTCCTTCTTTAAGCAGATACTTTCCGCCCATAATACCTTCTAATTCTGGAAACTCACCAACCATTTGACTTACTAAATCATGCTTACATAAAGATGCTGCTCTTTTAGTGTTAGTAACATCAAACTGATATGAATCAATTTTGTTTAAGAGTAAACTTACAAGCCATTCAATCCTATTGACTCTATCAAGTAGAGTCCCAAGTCCTTCAGCAAAAACAACATTATCTAGTAACTTGTTTCTCTGATTACTAGGAATTGAAAGATCATATTTTACAAAGAACTTAGCATCAGAGAGCCTTGCCCTAAGTACTCTTTCATTTCCTACCTTAATATTTTTACTAGCACTGGAGAGTCCATTACTTATACATAAAAAGGACGGAAGCAATGAATCTTTTGAATCTAAAGAAAGAGGATCTCTACTTGATTCATCTGATAAATATAAAGGCACATAACGTTGGTGAACTCTCATTACTGTAGTAAGCACTTCTGGAGGTAAGTTCAGAAATATGTCATCAAATTCACCTGAAATCAATGAGGGTGATTCTACTAAATCAGTAAGTTCTTCTAATAATGATTCAGCAATATCTGGAAAGCAGTTAAAGTCACTTGCCGCTTGATCTATCAATCTTTTTATAATTGATTTACGATTATTTCGATCCACCTCTACTCCAGATTCTCGCATGATTGAATAATATTGATTGGCTGAATTAATTCGCAAGGAATCTGAATAGAGACGATGCCCTTGAGTTATGTTGTTTGATTTAATAACAGGATCACAATTTAAAAGATTTACATCTACTACTTCGTCATCCAAAAGTGAAACGATCCATCTGACTGGACGTGAAAATCTACTCTCTCCATTACTCCATCGCATAAAACGCTTTCCTTGAAATCCATCAAGCCATTGAGGAATAAGTTCTACCAATAAATCCTTAGAAGTCTTCCCCTTCTCAATGGTTTTTCCGAAAACGAATGAGCCTTTAGACGTTTCACGAATCTCTAATTCTTCGATTGGAATTCCACACCTTGTAGCGAATCCACTTGCAGCTTTTGTGGGAGACCCATTTTTAAATGCCTGTGAGGCAGGAGGTCCTTTTCGTTCTTCAATAATATCTTCCGCCACATCAGCCAACCCTTCTACGAATAAAACAATTCGTCTAGGGGTACTAGTGCATAAAAGACTAGAATGGGATAAGCGAAACTGCTGAAAATCAGCGAGGGCTTTCTCTCTTAATTGAGCGATAACCTGCCTACAGAAATCAGCTGGTAGCTCCTCGGTTCCTATTTCAAGAAGAAAATTGGCCAAAATAACCTAGAACTACAAAGTGCACATTTTATTGAACAATAACCTTAAAAAGTAATGTTGTTTAGGTACCTTAGTAGTGTTCATTATGTACGTTACTTTAGTGAAAATATGATGCCGTGACTGAAGAAGGAGGATTCACAAAAGAAGATAACCCAAGGAATGCTCCCTGCATTGCGAATGGAGCAGAGAGGGTTAAATTTGAGCAATTTAAGGCAGACAGCAATTACTTAGAGAATCCACTTGTTCTAGAACTTGCGAATGATACAGACCATTTCACGAATGATGCTGTTCAATTGCTTAAGTTTCACGGAAGTTATCAACAAGACAATAGGGAAGTAAAAGGAAAAGATTGGCAACTGATGCTCAGATTAAGAAGTCCAGCAGGCCGAATCTCACCATCTTTATTTGTCGCTCTAGATGATCTTTCCAATAACCTAGGAAATGGGACATTAAGAGCCACAACTCGACAGGCTTTTCAAATGCATGGCATTAGAAAAGAAAACCTTCGGGAAGTAATTGGTACAATTATTCGCTCAATGGGTTCTACTCTCGCCGCTTGTGGTGATATAAATCGAAACGTAATGGCTCCTGCTGCCCCATATGAAACAGGTGCCTATCCTGCCGTCAGAAAACTGGCGAATAATATTGCAGACGTGCTGAGTCCGGTCGCTGCTGAAAAGACTTATTTAGACATGTGGGTTAATGGTGACCTTAGTTACAGAATCAAACCATCTGAAACAGTCCGAGAAGTTAGAAAACGGCAATTAAAAGGTGGAACATTTAGTGGGAATAAAAAAGAGCCGTTATATGGAACAACGTATCTTCCAAGAAAGTTTAAATGTGCCGTAACGGTTCCAGGAGATAATTCAGTTGATCTTCTTACTCATGACATAGGTCTAGTAGCCTTTACTAAATCAAATGGTGAGCTTGAAGGATGTAATGTCTATGTTGGTGGAGGTATGGGAAGAACTCATAATCTAGATGAAACATTCGCGAGGACAGCAGATCCTCTTGGTTATGTTGAAAGTGCAGATATTTTAGATTTAGTTCAATCAATTCTAGCCCTGCAAAGAGACTATGGAAATCGTAAAACCAGAAGGCTTGCACGCATGAAATATGTGCTTCAGGACATGGGTATAGATTGGTTCCTTCAGGAACTTAAAAGTAATTACTTTTTCAAAACTATAAAACCATTAAAAGCCGAGCCAAAGGCAAAGTTAGAAGATTACCTGGGTTGGCATCGCCAGAGCAATAAGCTTTGGTTTGTAGGTATTCCCTTAATCTCAGGAAGATTATCAGGCAACGTAAAAAGTGGACTAAAAAAGATAGTGGAATCTTTTCAATTAGATATTAGATTAACACCAAACCAAGACCTTTTACTATGCAACATTGGCAATCATCAGCGAAGCAGTGTTCGCAAAGCATTGAAAAACATTGGTATCGATAATTTAGACAATATTGATCCACTTACTAGGCATGCACTTGCTTGTCCAGCACTACCCTTATGTGGGTTAGCCATGACTGAAGCAGAAAGATTTCTTCCATCAATACTTGATCGAATAAACTCACAACTAACAGAACTTAAAATCAAAAGACCTATTCTAATTCGTATAACTGGCTGTCCTAATGGTTGTGCTAGACCATATATGGCAGAGCTAGCATTAGTTGGGAGTGGTAAGAATCAATATCAACTCTGGTTAGGAGGTAGCCGTAATTTACAACGACTAGCTAGACCTTACTTACAACGTATGTCCTTAGATAATTTAGAAAAAACGTTAAAACCTTTACTTATTAGCTGGAAAGAAGCTGGAGGAAATGTCGGTTTTGGCGATCATATTGAAAACCTCGGTGACAAGAATGTTCAAGAAATTCTGTCATCAAACCATGTGCCATAGATTGCTACAAGAGAAGTAGTCTTCCAAGCCCACAATTGGTCCCCAAAACTAAAATGCCACCATTCAAGAGGATGCTGAACGAAACCAGCTAGTTTCATAACTTTAGCCAAAAGCATACGACGGGAGTTCAAAATTTCTGAAAATAATGGATCGTCATTACTAGGACATTCGAAGTAATACTCAGGTTTAGACACTGGTCCTATTTCATCTATTTCACCACCCATATCCAACGGATTACCAAAGCGATCGGCAAGAGTTAAATCAACTGCACCTCCAGTACTGTGCGGGGGAGGACATTTTGGGTTATTAGTAGGATTAGCCCAAAACGTCTCAACATCTGCAATTGCATGCTGCAATCTAATTTGATCATTGGGAGCATAGCGATTAATTCCGCGTAATTTACATTGTTGATTAATCTCATGATCAACCATAAAAGCTTGGACAGCTATAGGTCGCCATGCATCAAATATTGCCAGAATTAGATCACTATCTTCCAATTGCAGGTACTCTTGAGCAAGAATCAAGCGTCTAATAACACCATTCCTTAAAAACCATGGACTAATACGTTCACCATAAGGAGCACCTAATGCTAGATATGGATGAGGTTCTAACCGGTATAAGTCGGTAGGGATAGAAGAGAGAGGCTCTGAACACTCATCAATTTTAATTTTATTCCAAGGCCTAATTAAAGTATCGTCCATCAATTCAAATGAGAGTTAAGAGTAATACTTTTCCTATGAGCTTCAACTAATTTTCTCAAATTAGAGTAATTTATTAACTCAGGATCCTCCTCTAAAACTTGTAAAGCTTTTTTCCTTGCAAGTTCAAGTATCTCAGTATCATCAATCAAGTTAGCCAAGGCAAAATCAGGAAGACCAGACTGTCTAGTACCAAGAACTTGTCCTGGTCCTCGTAAACGTAAGTCAATTTCTGAAATTTCAAATCCATCATTGGATTGAGCGAGTACATTCAACCTTTGTTTTGATTGACTATTATTACCATCATAAATAAGCAAACAATGAGATTGAGATATACCACGGCCGACACGTCCACGTAATTGATGTAGTTGAGCCAGACCAAAACGTTCGGCATTATCTATCAGCATTACAGTCGCGTTAGGGACATCAACTCCAACTTCTATAACAGTAGTTGATACAAGAATATTGAATTCAATAGAACGAAATTTCTGAATAACAGATTGCTTCTCTATCCCCGTCATTCGTCCATGCAATAAACCTACTTTCAATTCTGGAAAAATATCAAGAGAAAACTCTTTATATACTTTTTTTGCTGAGCTCAATTCAAGTTTTTCAGACTCTTCCACCAAAGGCAAAACAACATAAGCTTGTTGGCCTAAGGAAGTAACCTCTCTAATTAACTGGTAAGCATCCTCGATACAGGACCTAGAAATTAACTGAGTATTAATAGTGGCACGACCAGGTGGCATCTCATCAATTTGACTCACATCTAAATCTCCGTAGAGAGATAGTGCAAGGGTTCGCGGAATAGGAGTAGCAGTCATTGTTAACAAATGAGGTTGAATACCCTTATCAAGAAGAAGATTACGTTGGCGAACACCAAATCGATGTTGCTCATCAACAACGACTAGTCCCAAACGAGAAAACGAAACAGGTGCCTCTATTAGAGCATGGGTACCAACTAATATTTTTAATGAACCATTAATAAGATCATCAAGTATTCTTCTACGATGACTACGGCTTGACGACCCAGTTAACAACTCAACTGTGACATTCAATTGAGGTAGCCATTTGCATAGAGACCGATAATGTTGCTCAGCCAGAACTTCCGTTGGAGCCATCAAGGCTCCTTGCCATCCAGCTTGAACAGCACTTAGAAGCGAAGCAATCGCAATTACAGTCTTACCACTGCCAACATCACCTTGTACAAGCCTAGCCATTGGTTTCGATTTTTTGAGGTCAGACTCAATTTCAGACAGAACTCGTTGCTGAGCCTTCGTAAGAGAAAAAGGTAATAATTCAAGAAAAGATCTACATAAACTTTCTTGAATTAGGGAAGTATCTAAAGTTGGAGCAATCTTATTTTTCAACTGAGCCTTTTTAAAAAGTAGACTCAATTGAAAAATAAAAAATTCATCAAAAACCAACCTTCTTCTTGCCTTATCTAATGATTGTTTATCGGAAGGAAAATGAATATCATGAATCGCCTGACTCTTTACTGGAAATGGAAGTGTTTCCAGAATCGAAGAAGGCAAAGGCTCTACAAAACTTTTATTTAATGGTAAGACGATCTCAATAAAATCACGAAATCTATTTGAGTTAATACCATCAGTTAGAGAGTAAACAGGTAGTAGACGTCCTATACACTTGGACTTCAATTGAGAATTTGTATTTTCTATAACTTCAATAATAGGATCAGAGACACTCTTCCCATACACACCTTCTTTAACCAATCCACTTATTGCAACAGTAGACCCTGACGGATATAAACTTTGTTGAGATTTTAGATAGGACATATTACTAAATCGACGTCCAGCAAAAAATTTGGTAATTTTAATCCTTCCAGTTTTATCTTGAAGGTATAACTCTAGTATTGATAAGTTAGGATTTTTAGGACTGGTAAAAGCACTAGTTCGTCGTACAGTTCCAACAATTGTTGCTGCTTCACCAACCTCTAAAGAATTAATATTAATGAGATTAGAGTAATCTACATAATCTCTCGGGTAATAGGTTAATAGATCACCTGCCACAAGAATACCTAATGCAGAAAGCCTCTCTGCAAGTTTTAGTCCTATTCCTTTAATTTCTGATACGGGTGTATTCAGAGTTAGTAGTTTATCTGACGGTTTGATAGCTACTCGATTAGAGACGTTAAGTTGATAAGTTTTTAATCTAATTTTATGGGCAATAGGATCTTCTGAATATTGTTTACTTAATTCATATAAAAACTTTCGGGTATCAATAACTAAACGACGATTTTCACCAAGAGAGGTTTGTGGGTATTCATTAAATTTTTGAGAAAATTTCTTAATTCTGTAATGGTTTTCGCCGGAAAGGGAAAAGGGAGAAAGTAAAAGTTGTTTTGAGATAAATGAATGGAATAATTCATGACGCCCTTGTAGATTATTAAAGCCAGACTCTACTTCTAACGTTAAAGCCTTTTGCAAAACGCGTAACCAGTGTTGAAAAGATTGAACTTGTTCAACGGTGAGACTTAAAGGGAATCTGTCTTTGTTTTCCCTAGAGGGGTTTTCAACCATTGTTGATTTACCTCGTTAGCCAATGAACGATTCTGCCAATGGCGTTGCTTCTTAACCATTGTGACTAAGAGATTACGACGTTGTATTAAATAAGACTTATATTTCTTCAGTCTAGGATTATCAAATTCCAAGTCAGTTGCTCTAACAAGAAGACATGACATATGCATATTCTCGTTTGGACTGGAATTTCCTAAAGGAACTTTCAATTTAAGGAGATTTGAATGAGAATCTTCAGAGTCCAATTCACCAGAGATAGCAGCATCTAAAAGCTTAACTGGCATAAGGTTATTAATTAAACCTGAACGCAATAATTCAATATTTATAGAATTAGATAAATCACGAAGAATCCTGTCAAAAGCGATTTCTATTGAGTTCATCCAATAGTAGAGTTCAATTGGGGTTTCAGGTAAAAAAATATCAGCAGAATCATGTTCTTCTTGTTGTGATTTATTATTTAAGTAAGGAGATTCCTGATTATCTTCAGATGTTTTTTCTTTATTAATAATATCACCGGCCATCATCAGTAATTTTTTGAAGACTGTTATACCTTCATTTTTATTATGAGGTAAATTATTGCTATGCTGGTCTTGAATGCTTTTGAAGCCTAAATTACTATTATCATTCTCCGCATTATTGGAGATGTTTTCTTGTTTATTTAGCAGTTCGAAATTCAAATCATCCGAAGAAGATAAAATCTTGCCTTTGAAGTTTTGATAGATCAACTTAGTATTTTCAATTGGTGGCTTCGAACTTAAATCTATAGAATCTATATTGGTTAAATCTAACTTTGACGATTTATTTTCTGACGATTGAACTTTATCAGATAGGAATTCCTTGTTTTTATTTAACTGATCTTCTTGTTTTTCTTTCTCTATCTCTTCAGCTATATTCATTAAATGCTCTATAGTTAAGAAAGAGTTATATTTAGAAGCTATCTTATCAATTTTCTCAAAACATATTTTCCTTGATTCTGGAGAAGAGAAATTTAATTGATACTCACTATTATCAGTTATCAATAAAAAAACTGCATGTCTAATTGAATTAGGCAGAATATCTCTTGTTAAATTCAAATATAAAGCATTAGTTTTATAAAGATCTTTCTTTAATGAATTGCATTGCAGTCGCAAGTATTCAAGTTGCTCGTTTGGTTCATATTTTGTTGTTTGATTATTTTGTGAGGGCAAAATCAAGAAGCTTTCATAGATGCAACTTCAGCGGCAAAGTCAGATTCTTCGACTTCAATTCCTTCGCCAAGAGTATAACGAGTAAATCGTCTCACTTGTATATTCTCTCCTATTTGACCTGCAACTTCTTTAACAAGCTCTTCTACTGTGTTGGAGCTATCTCGAATAAAGGGTTGTTCAAGTAACGCTAATTCTTTTAATCGTTTACCAATTCTTCCTTCAACTATCTTTGCCTTGATTTGATCTGGCTTACCAGCGAGATCATCTCTACCCATTTCTATAGATTTTTCTTTATCTGCAATTTCTTTAGGTATTTGATCAACAGATACATATTCGACATTTGGACAAGCCGCAATCTGCATAGCGAGGTCTCGTAATAGTCCTTGAAAGAGCTCACCTCTAGCAACAAAATCTGTTTCGCAATTCACCTCTAAAAGTACTCCTACTCTTGCCCCTGTATGAATGTAACTACCTATTGCACCTTCAGCAGCAATTCTTCCTGATTTCTTTTCTGCACTTGCAATTCCCTTTTGCCTCAACCATTCGATTGCTTTTTCAAGATCACCAGAGGTTTCTCCAAGAGCCTTCTTACAATCCATCATTCCTGCGCCGGTTTTGTCACGCAGTTCTTTAACGAGTTTGGCTGTTATTGCCGACATTTTGATTAGTGAGATTGGTGGAATAGGCCAAGCGCCTAATTAAAAGGGCTGGCTAGAAATTACAAATAATTTTATAAGATAGTTATCGCTTGTTGCTATCTTGGTTTCTTTGATCATTAGATCCGTGACGACCCTCATTAATGGCATCAGCCAACCTCCCTAGAATAAGTTGAACTGAACGAACCGCATCATCATTACAAGGAATCGGGACCTCACAAAGATCAGGATCACAATTAGTATCAAGCATGGAAATCAAAGGGATATCTAACTTCCTTGCTTCGAGAACAGCGTTAGTTTCACGTCTCTGATCAACTAAAATAACAACATCAGGCAGACGCTTCATTCCTTTTAGACCTCCAAGATATTTTTGAAGTCTTTCCAGTTCACGACGAAGAACAGCAGCTTCTTTCTTAGGTCTCATTGCTATAGCACCACTAGATTCCATTCTCTCGAGATCTTTCAATCGATCGATACGGGCCTTCATTGTTGTCCAGTTGGTAAGCATGCCACCCAACCATCTTTGATTGACATAAGAAGCACCGCATCTAGAGGCTTCTTGAGCAATTACCTCAGAGGCTTGCTTTTTAGTACCTACAAAAAGAAATCTTTTACCTCCTCTTGCAGCTGATCTGGTCCATTTATAGGCACTATTCATACAAACAGCAGTTTTAACCAGGTCGATTATGTGGATACCATTTCTCGCGCAATAAATATAGCGAGACATCTTGGGATTCCATCTCCTTGTCTGGTGGCCGAAATGCGCACCAGCTTCCATCATCTCTGAAAGAGAAACTACAGCCATGTTTTTTAGGGTTTCGGGTTGGCCTCCACCTGACAGGGATGAAATGAGATAAAAATCACAAAGATTTTTAAGTTAATCAATCATCACCCGAAACGATCAGGTGTGCGGTTGTTGTGTACTCAACCAATTTATCAAAAAATCTGCTCAACCAAGAGCAATTAACCTAGCTTCTCTATAAATTGCTCTCACACCTATCAAATTTAAAGGTATTCGAAGAACCTCCATTGCCAATCCAGAGTGACCTCGTCGGATTAAAAATGCGAATAAGGGTCTCAGTGTTTTTTCATTTAACAAGCCCCCCAATGTCAAAAGTTCCCAAAGGGTGCGATGTAAAAATGTATATTGAATTATGAATCTAACTCTAAGAGTTGGATGTTTTCTATAAAAAACCAAGCCCATTTTAGCTCTTTCTTTTTCTACTCTTATCAGATCAGGTATTTGTTCAATGTTTAGGGGGGGATGCCAATGGTAACCAACAGCTTTAGGACATTTTATAAGTTTAACTCCCATATTTCTTAAACGTTCTCCTAGCTCCAAATCTTCCCATCCATATAAATAAAAAGATGTATCGAAAAGTCCAGATTGAAGAAGGACTTGCTTATCGATAGCTACATTCCCTGTAGCAAAATAAGCCCATGAATTGTCCTGTAATTTATGAGATTCAGAAGTTGGATTTTCAAAATTAGCTGTATTTATAACTGATCCGTAAGTAAAGCATCGTCGATCATTTCTACGGTGCCAAAATTTAGTAATGGCTCGAACATGGCTAATTAAAAAACTCTCTGTAACGACAAGATCACTATCTATAAATATAATTAAATCTCCTAAACTAGCTTTGACACCACAATTACGCGCAGCAGCTGGACCCCCATGATCTTGTTGTATTAATCGAACATGTGGGAATTGCTGTTTGGTTTGGTTAATCCATAAAGGAGTCCCATCAGTTGAGCCATCGTCAACTAAAACTACTTCATATTTATCAATCGGTTGGATTAATCTCTGCTTTTCTAGAGCTCGTAAACACTTCTCTAGAATCGGCTTACGGTTATAAGTTGGAATTATGACACTTATAAACATTCTAGAAAGCTACTTTCATGAAAGTGTAGACAGTTGATCTGACCTAAGTTTAGTAAGCAATCAGATTCTATAAGGAATCTATTAATCTGCAGCCCCACCATTGTTAGCTGTTCCAGTAACACCGTTACCAGCTCCTTCACCTCGCCCATCATTACGTAGTTTACGCTTTTTAAATTTTCTAGCATATGCTCGATTTCGCTCTTGCTTTTCCTTTTTGAGGTTTCTTCTCTTGGCCATGCTTTTAGATTTAGTTGAGATTAGCTATTACTAACTTACCGAATCGAGGACATCAATTTACCATCTTCCATTTTTAAGAGACGATCTGCTATATCAAGAATTCGTGGATCATGCGTAACCATCAATACTGAACAAGATTGTTCAAGGGCTAATTTTTTAAGCAGATCAACAATTTCTCTACCAGTAATGCTATCAAGTGCGGAAGTAGGTTCATCAGCCAGTAATAATTTTGGGCGAGCAGCAAGAGCCCTTGCTATTGCAACTCTTTGTTTTTGGCCCCCTGAAAGATCATGAGGAAACTTATTCATATGATCATCCAATCCAACAGCTCTTAACCATTCTCTAGCCTGATTTCGGCGAGAACGATAAGACAGATCTTTTAATAAATCTGCCCCCATCTGAACGTTTTGCTCAGCAGTAAGACATCTAAGAAGATTATGTCCCTGAAAAATCATGCCAATTTTGCGTCTTAGAAGTTGTCTGGTTTGGCGATTCGCTCCATTTAATTGTTTACCAAATACAAAAAGATCCCCCTTTTCAACTTTTCTAAGTGCTCCGATAAGCGTAAGTAAAGTAGTCTTTCCACATCCTGAGGGTCCTGTTAAAAGAATGACTTCACCTGGAGCAATTTGCATTGATATCGATTCAAGAACTTTTCGTCTCATTGTTCGTTGTCCAAACCAATGAGAAAGAGAATTAATTTGGACAGTTGGTTTTATTTCTTGAATAGTGCAATTGCCATAATAATCATTTTGTGAAGATACAATATTCACTAAAAAATCTCCGCGGGATCAGCATCAACCAATCGCTTCATAGCAATAAAAGAGGATCCCATGCACATAATTAGAATCAGTGAAAAGACAATAAAAGCCCTTTCAAAATCCATTGCAACAGGTAATTTTGTAGAATTCCTAACCAAAGCATAAAGACCTTCTCCAGCTATATAAGCGGGTACATAGCCCATTATTGAAAGCATTACTCCTTCACGGGCTACAACACCCAATAAGGTTTTTAACCTATAACCCATAGCCATTAATGTGGCATATTCAGCCAAATGATCACTTACATCTGTATAAAGTATTTGATAAACAATTACACAGCCAACAATAAACCCCATAGCTGCCCCTAAAGTAAAAATAAAACCTATAGAAGTACTATTTCTCCAATAACTTTTTTCAAATTCAATAAATTCCTTTTTAGTTAAAACCTTAACGTCATTAGGAAGACTAATTTGTAAAGATTGACTTATCTTTCGTACATCAGCACCTGGAGAAACTCTAACGAGACCAATTTCTATACTCCCCTGAGGATTACTTGGCAATAATTTTAGAAAAGTTTCACGGCTAGTTATTAAATTTCCATCAGCACCAAAAGAAGGGCCTAAACTAACCATTCCTGCAACACGAACTCTTTTCCCTGCTACTTCCGTCTCAACAGTTTTCCCCTCCTTAAACCATTTAGCTATCGGACCAAACTCATCCCTAGAAAGCTGATCAAATAAAACTCGACCAGGATTTGTTAATAACTTAGCTTTAGTAGAAAAGTTTTGATCATTTAAAAGTGGATTATTCGGCTCAAAACCTAGAGCCAAAATAGATCTTGTTGATAGTGTCTCAGGATTACGCCATAAAAGAAAAGTCCAATTAACTGGAGTAGTTCCTACAACATTGGGATGAGCCATTACCTGTACAAGTCTCCTACGCGGAAATCCACTCATACTTATTGAGCTCTTGGAGCGAGGACTAATCAAAACAATGTCTGCATCAAATAATTTGTGCACAGTGACACTTGTATCAAACAAACCATCACGGAATCCCAACTGCATAAACATCAAAATTCCGGCGAAACAAATTCCAGCAAGTGCAACAAAAAGCCTTAAAGGTTGCCTTGTAAGTAATAACCATGCAAGAGGTATTTTTCGATCTTTCCAAAAAAATATTTCCACTATGGAATAAATCTGGCAATAACTTTCATACCCGTTAATCGAATAACTGATGAAGCAGATGAGTCATCTAGTTTTACTTGTACTTCTACAACCCTTGCATCAGCATCTCCAGTTGGATCCGTAGACAAAACCATTCGTTGTCTAACTTGAGGACTGATTCTTACAACAACTCCATTCAAAGTACCTTTAAAGCCGCCGTTTTCGCTAGTCAAAGAAACAGACTGGCCAATCTTTATACGTGAAATATCTGATTCATACACCTCGACAAGTGCTTCCATAAATTCAGCTGCACCAACATCCAGAACACCATCGGGACCTTCTCTTTCTCCTACAAGCGTATGCAAGCGAAGAACTAAACCATCAATAGGGCTAATTAATTGACTATCTAATAAATCAACTTCCAAAACACGAATTTCAGCCAAAATCTCATTCTTTCTACTTTGTAAATCTGTTACTTCATCTTGCTTTTCTTCTAACAATACAAGTGGATAAGCACCTTGATTTGCTGCTTCTTGATATCTTGAGACTTCTTTGCTTTGCATATTGATCTTTTTGTTAATAGTCTCAAGTCTTGCTTTGATTTTTGCTAAATCTGCCTGAATCCTTTTTTGACTTTCAAAGACAACAAGTACCTGACCGTTTTTTACAAAATCGCCCTCTTTTATTAATAATTTTGATACCCGTGGAGTCCCGCCAGAACTAGATACAGGAGAAGCCAGACTTCGTATTTCTCCTCTGGGAGACAATTGTCCTAATGCTGCAACTCCTTCTAGGGGCTTTACTTCTTCCAATTCAGAAGAGAGTGGATAATCAGAGTATGAATCTTTTTTGCAACTACAAAGCCCTATTAAAAAAAGACAAACTAATATTGCTCGAACTTGTCGATTAATTAGAAATTTAAAAGTCAAGGAATGGAAGGACATTCAAAAAGAACTACATCTATATATCGGTCTGCCCATTTAGGGCTGAAAGTCTTGGACAGAACATTCCTAGTTTTGTCATTTAGTTTTTGCTGTTGACAATAGTAATGTTGACCTTTATGTCTAGCAATTGTAAAAGGTGACAGAGGCGAATCAGGTTCAATTGTCAAAGAGAACGCAATAAGCGACTTCATATATTGATCAATGATTTGAAGAAATTGCTCCTCTTCTTCATTGTTGTTGGGTTTTATAAAACATACTTGAGAAGAAAAAATACTTCCCCATTCAGGTAATTTTCGTGAATCTTGAAAGTCAGGCATATCTATTTCCTCAAGACCACTTTTTAATGAGGCAGGGAAAACGTCACTTACTGGTGAAAGATCAACTATGGCAGCAGAAACCTTATCGTTAGAAACTACAAGATCAACACCAAATATGGGCAGATCATAGGTTGGTTCTGGAAAGAACACACAATGCAGTATCTGCAAAGTAGAGCCTATCCGGGCTATTTCAAGATGAAGTTTGCGAAATCCTCTGGCTTTATGTAATTCATTAACAATGAACAAATCCTCGCCATCCACTTTCTTGTATATGCTTTGTAATTCAAGATCTAGGTCAAGAGGGTTTAAATCAGGCAATTCAACTCTGCTTAGTCTAATAAGATCAGCTACAGAGTCCAAAAGAGGATGAAGACCTTTTCCGTTAATAAAGGAAGACAGCAACACAACTGAGAGAATGGAAAGAACGAGACTTTTAGAAAAAACCCTGAAGAGTTCTATTCAAGGACCAAAACTTAATATTTGGTCTCTTCAAAACAATACGCGTTGCGTCACTGCAAAAATGCCTGACGCTTCATTAACAAGCCTAGATATATGGGTAAAGGCTGGAAGCATTTGTGAAAGATCTGGAGAAGAAGGTCTTGCACATTTTCTTGAACACATGGTCTTTAAAGGTAGTAAAAATCTAAAAGAAGGAGAATTCGATAAAAAGATTGAGGCACTTGGAGGGAATAGCAATGCAGAGACAGGATTTGATGACGTGCATTATTACGTAAGTGTTCCATCCAATGTAATTGAACCAGCCCTTGAACTCCTATTAAGTCTTGTTATTACCCCATTAATTAATGAAGATGCCTTTGAGACTGAAAGACAAGTGGTCCTAGAAGAGATAGCGCAACATAATGACCAACCTGATGAACAAATAATTCAAAAACTTTTAGAAACCTGCTGGCCTAAGCACGCATATGGCAGACCAATTTTAGGTTGGGAAAGAAGTCTTAAATCAATTAGTCCAAGACAAATGAAGAATTTTCATAAACAACGATATCAAGGAGATAATTGCACTATTGCGATAGCTGGAAATTATCCAAATAATATGGAAAAGATACTTGATGAAAGCCTTCTAGCATCTCTTGAAAGTGATAGAAACACAAATTTGTCTCTAGAAAATAACTCAACTTTATGTTTTCAAACTGGTCGAAAAGAGATTTATATCAATAGGCTAGAGACAGCAAGAGTAATTATGGCATGGCCAATTCCTCCAGCTAATGAGCAATTAGAAATCATGGGTGCAGACATTGCAACCTCATTTTTATCAGAAGGTCGAAGGAGTCGACTTGTAAAACGCTTAAGAGAAGAATTGCAAATAGTGGAGTCAATCGATATGGATATAACTATCCTTGAAAAAGGAGGGTTAATTATGTTAGAAGCATGCTGCCTAGAGGAGCAAGTTGAACAAGTGGAAAAGGAAATTAATAAAGTACTGAGTGAATCAAGCCTAACAGTTCCTAGTAGTAATGAAATTAATCGTGCATACCAACTAGTAAAAAATTATCTATGCTTCAGCCTGGAGACAAGTGGTCAAATAGCATCAGTATCCGGAGCACATATTCTTTGGGGACGAGAGCAAGAATTATTAGAACCGATAAAACACATCGACTATTGGTCAAAAGAAAAGCTTCAAAAAGAGATTTTACAAAACTTACACCCTGATAAAAGTTGCACTCTTATAGCAAGGCCTAAATAGTCTATTAATGCATCATCTCAATATAGACATAGAGAAGATAAATTCTCCTGGAGTAGTTTCCTCGAAATTGTGGATCAGAGAAGGCAGTAGATCAGACCCTCATAATTATAAAGGCTTACATCAACTGCTTGGATCATTATTTACTAGGGGGTGTGGACCATATGACTATTCTGAGTTAGGTGATTTAATTGAAGGATGTGGAGCAAGCCTTCAATGTGAAACATATGAAGATGGAATATTAATAAGTCTTAAATCTATGGCAAATGATTTTGCCAAGCTTTTACCCATATTAGGATGGATGATTATTGAACCTCATCTTAAAGATAATCAAATAGCCTTAGAAAAGGCACTAACGATTAAAGCTATTAAAAGGCAAAAAGAAAATCCTTTTTATCTAGCCTTTGATGGTTGGAGAAATCTTGCCTACTCCAATGGGCCATATGGTCATGATCCACTTGGCTTGATTAAAGATTTAGAAGTCATAGATAAAGAAGCATTATTAAGTCTTTCAACAAAAATCATCACTCGTACAAAGACACTTGTTGTTACAGGGATGTTACCGGATGACCTTAAAACGGAAATCAATAATATTGAGCCATTTGGTCAATTGATAGAAAATAGGGTTGCTAAAAATTACAAAATTGATGAATGCATTACACCTGTAAACCACAGTAGTCCGACAAGAAATATAAATCTTGAATTCGAAAACACCCTACAAGTAGTCATAATTCTGGGATTACCTACAATATCATGTTGTCATCCAGATGATTTATTACTTCGCCTTCTAGGCATTTACCTAGGCTCAGGAATGTCCAGTCTATTATTTTTAAAGTTAAGAGAAGAACATGGTGTCGCATATGACGTAGGAGTTCATCACCCAATGAGAGAAGCTCAATCGCCTTTTCTACTGCATGCCTCAACTAGTGCTAGTAAAGCAGTTCTTACTCTTCGACTTTTAAGTGATATTTGGGAAAACATGTTAAATAAAACTATTTCAAAAGAAAACTTATCACTTGCAAAATCCAAATACCATGGATTGTTAGCACATTCTTCTCAAAGCATTGCACAAAGAGCAGAAAGAAGGGC
This sequence comes from uncultured Prochlorococcus sp., assembly GCA_902587615.1. Taxonomy (GTDB): domain Bacteria; phylum Cyanobacteriota; class Cyanobacteriia; order PCC-6307; family Cyanobiaceae; genus AG-402-N21. The sequence goes on along the minus strand of CACILY010000005.1, from coordinate 12,598 downwards.
TCTGATCTTAGGAAGGAATTTACCTCGTGACTATGATAAACAAAACCTTCTAAGGATTAGATCCATAACTAAAGAGGACTTACAAAGAGCAGCAAATAAACATCTTAAGAACCCATTACTAAGCCTTTGTGGTCCTAAGAAAATCCTTATGGAACTCTCAAAAGAATGGAAGCCCTAAATTTTCTAATTTAATCAGACTGTAAAGAAAGATTCTCTACTGAAAATAGAAAGGTACCTCTCCTAAAACGAACTTCAACCAAACCCATCGCTCTTAATCCAACAACTATACCAATCTCATCAATAGACACAAGATCTGGAGGACGCAGCATGGGCATAGGATCCGTCGTTTTCAAATAAGGTATTGCAGAATTTATATAAACCTTGTCGCCAATAGAAAGTTCCATAAACTTTTCATCAAAAGAAAGTAACCTACTTATAGGAAAAGATTTGTCAAAAATAGTATTGTCTTTTGCAACTAGCACATACTAATTAAATAGAGCAGCATAGAACAAGTTATTTGTTCTATGTGCGGGCTGTAAGCATTTGGAGCGGAGCACTTGCTGGTCTCCTCATGATCCTTGTAGGGACAATGACTCCCTCAGCAATATTGATTCCTCAATTGCCAATTCAAGTCTTGAATTTAACAAGTTCATGGCAAATACCATCATTATTATTATGTGCGTTAATTAGCGGGCCAAAGTCTGCTGTAATCGCAGCAATCGCATATTTAACCATTGGACTTTTTTATCTACCTGTATTTCATGGTGGAGGAAGCATTGGTTATTTATTGACACCTGATTTTGGATATCTAATTGGCTTTCTACCAGCATCTTTGATATGTGGAAAACTTGCGAGCAGGAAGGAGATGAAAGGTTTAATAGGACAAACTATTGCAGCGATAAGTGGGGTATTGATATTGCACGCAACAGGCATATTAAATTTACTTATCGGGACACTGGTCTCCCGATGGGCTGAACTATTACCGGTTCTATTGCTTAAATACTCACTTATACCAGGGACCTCACAATTGTTGCTCTGTCCTGCAATAGGATTAATTGCAATAACCATGAAAAGATTTCTTCTTATAAAATGAACAATAAACTAATCAACAAAGGACAAATAATAGCGATAAGTATTTTAATTATAGTAATTGATCAAATATCAAAAATGTTAATTATAAGATCAATAGATTACAACACTTCACAACAATTTATTCCATTGCTTCTTAACTTTACACCTGTAAAGAATACGGGTGCAGCTTTTAGTTTGTTTTCCAATTCTACTTATCTTTTATCATTGTTGAGTCTACTAGTTTCTATGGTATTAATTATATTCTTGTTTATAAATTCTTCTTTTATATACTGGAAAGGGCTAGGTTTAGCATTTCTCCTGGGTGGGACAATTGGTAATGGTATAGACAGATGGAGGCTTGGCTATGTCAATGATTTTCTAGATCTCTCTATATTTAGTTTCCCTATATTTAATATAGCCGATATAGCAATCAACATTTCAATAGTCTGCTTAATAATTGATGCACTTAATATAAATAAAAGGATGGAATGATGATTTGGGAATCAAGAGCTTTACATTATTCTAACGCCTTTCTTCTAATTAAAAGCTAACCAATGAAACCTCAAAAAAAACTAATATTATTAAGTATAACTGTTCTAGCAGGGATAGTCTTCGCAGGGATAATTGGAGCTTTGCTACGTTTAATAACCCTTCAAGCATTAATAATTACAGCTTTAATAATAACACCAATATTTATTCAAAGGAATCCGAAAAGATGGAAATATCTCCTGAGAAATAGCTTAGGAAATAAGTCAAATAGAAGTCAATTTATCAATTTACCCTTAAGTAAAAAGGAAGCTGCCGCAAAAAGCTTAGAAAGTATTGATAAGGTACTGAACAGTATTCAAAACAAAGTAGGAACTGAAGGGCTTAGACAAGAGAAAGAACGTGTAGAGAATGAACTACAGAGAAGAGACTTAGAAGTTGTTATATTCGGGACAGGTTCTAGCGGTAAAACTTCACTGATAAGAGCACTTTTAAATGAAATAGTTGGCAATGTCTCTGCTCGGATGGGATCAACAGCAAAAAGTATGTCTTACCGCCTAAGATTAAAAGGCTTAGATAGAGGTATTCAACTAATAGACACTCCTGGGATTCTAGAAGGTGGAAGTAATGGTCGGACAAGAGAGAAAGAGGCTCTAATGAAAGCTGGTCGATCTGACCTAATTATCTTTGTTATAGATAATGATCTGAGAGAAGCTGAATTTAAAATAATTAAAGGTCTAGCTAACGTTGGTAAAAGAATCTTTCTCGTACTTAATAAAATCGATTTAAGAACAGAAGAAGAAGAAGAACACCTATTGGCCTTATTAAGAGCACGAACCAAAGGCTTAATAGAATATCCTGACGTAGTCACAACAACCTCCTCACCACAATCAATTCCAATTCCAGGAGGTCGACCTCTACAACCACTACCTGATATAGACAATTTAGTAGGTAGACTCGCCAGAGTTCTTTATGAGGACGGAGAAGAATTGCTTGCAGATAACATTCTTATTCAATGTCGCAATCTAGACAGAGCTGGGAAACAACTCCTTGATGAACAACGAGAGAACGCCTCCCAGAAGTGTGTAGATCGCTATAGCTGGATTAGCAGTGGGGTTGTAATAATAACCCCCCTACCTGGAATTGAACTTCTAGGGACTGCTGCTGTGAATGCTCAAATGGTAATGGATATAGCAAAAATCTATGGTGTTGACATGACAAGGAAAAGAGCTAAGGAACTAGCTTTATCAGTAGGCAAAACATTAACTGGTTTAGGGATAGTACAGGGGGGTGTATCACTAGTAAGTTCATCATTATCTCTTCATATACCAACATTTGTAGTAGGCCGAGTCATCCAAAGTGTTACAGCTGCATGGCTAACACGAGTAGCAGGTAAAAGCTTCATTAGCTACTTCAAAAGAGATCAGGATTGGGGGGATGGTGGTATGCAAGAAGAAGTACAAAGACAATATGATATTAATCGACGTGAGAAAGATTTAAATGAGTTTATAGAAAAAGCAATTAAAAGAGTTGTTTCTCCATTAAGGAAAAGTCAAAACAAACAACTTCCACCTCGCCAAAGGCCTCGGGAGGAGGAGGAAGAATGGCCCCCCGGGTATCCATGACCGTGATTATGATTAGATAAATAACTCCAATCAATATAGAGATAGTTGCTGTTATTGTTGCTATTATTTTTTGCCTAGAGTTGGATTGATTCATTGATAATGGGATAGTGAATCATTAATAAGTTCTGATAACTTGTCTAAATGAGATGTTTTGGTGTGTGGATTCCCTAAGACTATTTTTAAATAGTATTTCCCCTGATATAGAGGCCTGGAAAGCATGAAGTTTTTAGATAATAAATCATTTCGAGTCTTGATTGACCATTCTTCATTAATTTTTCCATACCTCTCTCTCGGAGTCAATGCAAGAAGATGAAGAGGTCCTGTAAGAATCTCAAATCGCTTATTGTCTAATTTATCTTGCAAATATATACGTCTTTCGATTGATTCTTGTAAAAGTTTGTTTATACCTCTCTCTCCTAGTTGACGTAACCCAATCCAAAGTTTTAAAACTTCTCCAGGTCTTGTTCCTTGAAGACCTATCTCTCCACCATGCTCCTCATCTCCAGCCAAAGGTTCCAAATATGGTATTCCTGTACCAAAAGTAGACTTCAGTGTTTGTCTATTCGCTACTAACAACAAAGATGATGCTTTTGATATTCCCAATACTTTCTGTGGGTTTACAGCAACAGAATTAGCGCAGGAGATCCCTTTAACTAAATGAGATGTAGCCTTAGATAAAGCAAACGCACCTCCAATAGAAGCATCAACATGAAACCAAATACCCTGATTAAGACAAAATTCGGAAAGTTCCTTTATCGGATCAATTTCTCCTCTAACAGTAGTGCCCGCTGTTGCAACAACAGCGAAACATTTACGCCTATTGATTCGCAGTTTGCTGAACAAATTGTGTAAACGGTCCAGACAGATCTGACCATCTTCATTTGTTGGGATCTTAATAAATGACTCAGGTCTGAGTCCCATTATATTAATAGCCTTAGGAATAGAGATATGTGCATCTGCACTCGCAATAACGACTGCATCAGGATCAAATTGAAGATCAGCCTGTTTACGAGCTATGACAAGAGCCATTAAATTACTAAGAGTGCCTCCACTTGCAGCAACACCTCCTGATTCAGGAGGCATTCCAAGACGTTGTGAAAACCAGAAGCAAAGCTGTGTTTCTAGTTTTGAGAGACTTGGTGAAAGTTCATTAGCTAAAAGATTATTATTAAGGCCTGCACAGATAAGATCACCAACTATAGATGCAGTTAACGGAGGTGGATCAAAATGTGCAAGAGCTCCAGGGTGAGATGGTCTATAAGCTCCACTCATAATCAACTGCAAATCTCTTAAAAGTTCGTCTTTAGAAAGGCCACAAAGATTAGGAGCTACATCTGGAAATTCATTTGCCACTGGCAATGGACCATACTTTTCAGTTTGAGAAAACCAAGAGCAAAGGCTTTGACAAGCTTCTTCGAGAAATATCAACAACTTGGGATCAAGTTGATCTGGTGACGCAAAAGGTTCCAATGAAGCAGATGGGTTTATATGTGGTAAGCCAGTAACAGTTGAAAATTATATAAATGAATGTCCCTCCTTAGATATTTATTTAATCAGACTCAAACTACTAAATAGAAAATTGACAAAACCAATCGAACTAAGTGAAAGGAAATGCAAAGAGTGGATGGGGAGACTAATTCAAAGGTCCAAGGTAATTGGATCTTCAGGAGAAGTTCCCGTGTCAGCAGTCATTTTAGATAAAGATGGAAGATGTATTGGTCATGGAAGTAATAGAAGAAATAAAGATAGGAATCCTCTTGGGCATGCAGAAATCATTGCTCTTCAACAGGCTACATACATTAAAAATGATTGGAGATTTAATGACTGCACCTTAATTGTGACGTTAGAGCCCTGCCCAATGTGCGCTGGGGCATTAATCCAAGCGAGGATGGGGCAAATCATATATGGTGCAGCCGATAGCAAAAGAGGCGCATTAGGAGGAGCAATAAATTTATATTTAGATAAAAGTGCACATCACAAAACAATCGTTCATGGTGGAATAATGCAGGAAGAAATTAAAAAACAATTAAAAGATTGGTTTAAAAATAAAAGAAGGATCAATTTCTAAATTTTGGAAGTTCTGACTTAAAAAGGCTTAGGACTTTTTCAACATTTTCAGTTCGAGAGTTGTAGCCCATAAGACCGATTCTCCACACTTTGCCGGCAAGACTTCCGAGTCCACCTCCTATTTCTACCCCAAAATTATTTAGCAAATGTAGCGTAAAGGCTTTTCCATCAACATCTGGAGGGATAGAAACAGTAGTCAAAGTAGGTAGGCGTAATTCAATAGGGACATGCATTTTCAATCCTAAATTCTCTAGCCCAGACCACAACTCCTGAGCATTATTTTTATGACGATCCCATGAATTCTGCAAACCCTCCTCAGCTAACAACCTGAGAGCTTCTCTTATTCCAAAATTCATATTTACTGGTGCAGTGTGATGGTATACACGATCACTGCCCCAGTATTTATTTAATAAAGATACATCTAAATACCAATTAGGAACCTTACCTTTTCTTTCCGCCAACTTCGCCTCAGCGCGTTCATTCATAGTGAACGGTCCTAATCCTGGAGGGCAACTAAGTCCTTTTTGGCTACAGCTATATGCAAGATCAACCTTCCAAGAATCTAGAAAGAGAGGGACACCTCCTAAAGAAGTAACAGTATCCAATAGCAAAAGGCAGTTATATTTTCTACAAAGATCGCCTATTCCATCCATCGGCTGACATACACCAGTTGATGTCTCGGCATGAACAATCGCAAACAATGAAGGTCGATATTTAATTAATGCGTTTTCAATCTCTTCAAGAGTAAAAGCTTCGCCCCATTCCTTCTCTACTGTCTGAACATTAGCTCTATATCTATCTGCCATATCAGCCAATCTATTACCGAAATAGCCTTTAATACCTACTAAAACAGTATCTCCTGGCTCAATAATATTTGCCATTGTTGCCTCCATTGCAGCACTGCCAGTACCACTCATGGGCAAAGTTAATCGATTGTTTGTCTGCCAGGCATACCTAAGTAGTTCCTGAACCTCCCCCATTAATGCAATATAAAAAGGATCTAAATGACCTACTGGATTAAGGGAAATTGCATTTAAAACTTGAGGATCAGAGTTTGATGGACCGGGCCCCAATAAAAGCCGATCTGGAACTTTAGTGGGTCCAAAAACTTTCTTATGTTGATTATCTACAGAAAGCATTGATTGAGTTGTCTGCAAGGTCAAGCCAGTTAGTTACATATGAGCCTAAACAAGCGAGGGATGATAATTGAAAGTTTTTTTAGGGATTGCAATAGCTCACTACTTTTTTATACAAGTTTTGGCTCTTTTCCCCATACAAATCTTTATGTTATTAAGTGCTATTCAAGAAAAGTCTCTAAAAAAGTACTGGTTGATACAAAACTAGTCTCATCTGCTTATTAGGTTCCGTTATATGTGTTTTAGAAAGATCCACAAAAACCATGAGCAAATCTCCCCAAGAGGTTCTACGTCAAATAAAAGACGAAGGAATAGAACTAATAGACCTAAAATTTACTGATTTACACGGGAAGTGGCAACATTTAACTGTCACTTCGGATATGGTCGAAGAAGAATCATTTAAAGAAGGTCTTGCGTTTGATGGTTCTTCAATTCGTGGTTGGAAGGCAATTAATGAATCAGATATGGCCATGGTGCCAGATTCAAGTTCCGCTTGGATAGATCCTTTTTATCGTCACAAAACCTTGAGTCTTATTTGCTCAATCCAAGAGCCTAGAACAGGGGAACCATATGCAAGATGTCCAAGGTCCTTAGCAGAAAAAGCATTAAATTATTTAAGTAGTACGAATCTTGCAGACCAGGCCTTCTTTGGACCTGAACCAGAATTTTTTCTTTTTGATGACGTTAGATATAACTCAGGCGAGGGTGGCTGTTCTTATAGCGTAGACACTATTGAAGCGCCTTGGAATACCGGAAGAATAGAAGAGGGAGGAAATCTAGCCTACAAAATTCAAGAAAAAGAAGGATATTTCCCCGTTTCGCCTAATGACACGGCCCAAGATATTAGATCTGAAATGCTTCTATTAATGGGACAATTGGGGATACCCATAGAAAAACATCACCACGAAGTTGCTGGAGCAAGTCAGCATGAATTAGGAATGAAATTTGCTCCACTAATAAATGCTGCAGATAACGTAATGACTTATAAATATGTTGTTAGGAATGTAGCTAAGAAATATGGAAAGACAGCAACATTCATGCCAAAACCTGTCTTCAATGATAATGGAACTGGAATGCATGTTCACCAAAGCTTGTGGCAAGCTGGCCAGCCACTTTTCTTTGGAGAAGGAACATACGCAAACTTATCTCAAACAGCTAAATGGTATATAGGTGGAATACTTAAGCACGCACCCTCATTCCTAGCATTTACAAATCCAACTACTAATAGTTATAAACGACTAGTCCCTGGCTTTGAGGCACCTGTAAACCTTGTTTATTCACAAGGGAATAGATCAGCAGCTGTGCGTATTCCTCTAACTGGGCCAAGTCCTAAAGCGAAAAGACTTGAGTTCCGTTCAGGTGATGCTTTAGCTAATCCATATTTAGCATTTTCAGCAATGTTGATGGCTGGTTTAGATGGAATAAAGAATCAAATAGATCCTGGTGTAGGAGTAGATGAAGACCTATTTGAACTTCCTGCAGAAGAACTTGCAAATATAAAGACTGTACCTTCATCATTAAATGATGCTTTAGAAGCTCTAAAATCAGATAATTCTTATTTAACGGAAGGAGGTGTATTCACTCAAGATTTCATCAATAATTGGATTGAAATTAAGTACGAAGAAGTCCAGCAACTAAGACAAAGGCCTCATCCTCATGAATTTTTCATGTATTACGATGCTTAATTAAATCAAGTTAACTGTTGTATAGACTTACCAATAAGAAAGAACTGTTCCATTCGGTAAAGTTCTTTCTTATTGGTAAGTTTAATTGGATTATGTTAATCGTAGTTATTTTCTTTCTAGAGTTACTAATAATTAATACATCAAAAGCTCATGATGCTATTAAGGCTGAGAAATCTAATAGTGTTTTAATTAGATTCAACGAGCATCTTGATAATTTAAATTATCAATTAAAAAGAAAGAATTATCCAGAAGTTTGTTCTGAATCAAAAGAAGCCTCAGCATTAATTCAACTTCATTTCAACAATCTTTCAAGAACAGAGCCTTATTACAACTGGGACGAAATAAATTCAGCTTTACAAGAGACTGCTTATAAAAATTGCAGAAGAAATAAATAAATAAAAAATGCAACAAAGATTAGCAAATCATTTTTTACTCTCAAAAACCAAATAAATTTGCTGAAATAGTCTAATCGGATATAAGTTCATGGCATCGACTAATCTCGCGAAAATTGCATATCACACTCTTCAACAAGGTAAAAGCCTAGCAGGATTAGCTCATAAAGGCCTGAGTACAAAATTAATGGAATTAGTGCTACCTGATCTACTTGACAATAATTTCCCAATTAAAGGTGAGCTGTTTGAACAATTACGTACTTCAATCTCAAAGTTAGAAGAGAAAGACTGGTCAGATGCTGAAAAAGGTATTTACCCCAAAAGCCAGCTTTTTGATGCACCTTGGCTGGAATGGGCCACAAAATATCCTTTAGTTTGGCTTGACATGCCTACGACATGGAAACGTCGAAAGAGACAGAAAACTCGCGACCTGCCAGAAGATATAGATAAAGGACTTTACCCACAATACTATTTACAAAATTTCCATCACCAAACTGATGGTTACTTAAGCGACCATTCAGCAGGTTTATATGACATACAAGTAGAAATTTTATTTAATGGGACAGCTGACTCTATGAGAAGAAGGGTTATATCTCCTCTACAAAAAGGTCTTGACAATTTCAGAGACAGAAGTAAAAGCCAAATTAGTGTATTAGATGTAGCCACAGGTACTGGAAGGACTCTTCAACAAATAAGAAGTGCTCTCCCTAAAATTGAACTTTATGGAATAGATCTATCTGGTGCATATTTAAAACAAGCTAGTAAATATTTATCTCGTAGAAGTGGTGAAATGGTCCAATTGGTAAGAGGAAATGCTGAACATATGAACTTTGGAGATAAAAGTATGCAAGGTGTTACTTGTGTTTTTCTTCTTCATGAATTGCCAAGAGAAGCACGAGACAATGTAATTAAAGAATGTTTTAGAGTACTAGAACCTGGAGGTATTTTTGTATTAGCTGACTCCATTCAAATAGCCGATTCCCCTGACTTCATACCAATACTTGAAAATTTTCACAAAGTATTTCATGAACCCTTTTACAGAGATTACATAAAAGACAATATAGATTCACGGCTTGATTCGGCAGGTTTTATAGACATACAAGCTGAATCACACTTTATGACCAGAGTATGGTCTGCTAAGAAGCCATTTTAAATTATTGATTCGAATCGCCATTCCCTAACATTATTTTATCAATGGCTCTAAAAATCATAATATAAAATAATAATATCAACCAAAAGATGGATAATCCATTTAGGTTAAATTGGGTAAAAGGTTGGATGTTTAGAATTGTCATTGAAGGTGCCAATGTATACATAGAGGCTCATGGTCTTGGCATAAGTATTTCAACGTCTCTTCTGCCTGGAGAAAGTCCTAAAATGGCAGCAGATAGATTAGTTCTTAATGAAGACAAGAGAAGAAGATCTCTACATAATGTATGGTTAAGAAGACATAATGATTATTATTCAATGCCTATTGAATAGATTTAAATTATTGGAGTCATTAATTTAAATAATTACCCCAAAGGCTTATTATCCCATGTCTAAAAAGAATCAAGAGTGGTCAGTAGAAGCTAAAGAGTTGATTAATGAATTACATAACGAAATAAAATTATCTAACAAAAACTGGCATGAACTTAAAAATTCTTCGAGAAGAAGAACCGGAGAGTTATTAATAAGCGCCTTATCACAATTAATAAATGGAGGTTCAATTAACGATATAGAAGAAATGATTTCCTTATCACTTAAATGGCTAAATAATGAAATAAAAGATCCTGGTTGTCCAAAACATTAACTCTTCAACTTCCTTCTAGAAGCAAGTTGAAGTCTGTTCCCTTTGTTGCTCCAACGAACGTCATCAAAACATTGATGAATTAAGAATAAGCCTCTACCATTTTCTGCCTCAATATCGGAAGGCAGCGTATTAGTTCGTGATTGCGAAGGCATTCCCTTCCCTTCATCTTGAATTTGCCATACAAACCAATTTGGAGTAAGAATTCTCCGAACTCTTATTTGCCTAGACAAATCTCCTCTATTTCCATGTTGTACTGCATTTACTAGTGCCTCATGAAGACCCAACTCTATGCGACTTAGTCTTTCCTCACTTTTAATTGGTTCTAAAAGAATCTTTAAAAAAGGGGTTAAATGAAGAGTAGATGGAGAAACAAATTCAACCCAGTGGAATTTTTTCTGATAGAAACGTCTAGATACTTCAAAAGCTAAATCCTTACCTAATGAGCCAGTGCTCATGAGAAAACTAAGTGCCCTTTTTTTTAAAATAATCGTTAATGAGACTATTGTGACTATTTAAATAAAGAGTTATTTCTAACTTCTACCCTTAATCGCAGGATGATTGAGGTAAGCATCTATTAAACGAACTCCTCGAAGCTGATTAATTAATGGCATATGTCCTTCTGGCGCAGCAAGACTCCAATCAAAAGAATTGGGATATCTCGTCCATTCACCTCCTTTCTTCCAACCTATTCTGGGCCATAATTTGTCATATCTCCCTCCTAAAGAAGCAAGTAGACGAGCTTGTACAGAGAAACCAAAACGACCTTGTGAGTATGCAATCCATAAACGATCAATAGTTGTCAAATCCAGTTCAGATATATTGGATACCTCACTAAAATAAACATAACCTCTTGCTTCAGCGCCTTCTCCAGCAAGTTCTCTTAAAAATGAACTTGTCAAACGATCAGCCTCCTCAAAATTTTGTTCTAAGAGATTATGTTGGAGATCACCATAATCAATTCCCCCTGAAGAAGGTGCCGTAAACCAACCAGAGGAATCGGGAAGAATATTTTCGAGTAAACCTGACTGACGTTTTTGGATGACTTGTAAAATCCATCCAACAGACCAATCATCACCATTTGGATCGAAAGAAGTTAATAAATTCGATCCAAGTACAGCAAGATCATCAGCACGTTCATCTATTAATTCAACAAAAGTACGTTTTTTCCTTGGTGAGGCACTAGTGAAATCTTCTAGCAACTCTTCAATGTTTAAATAGGTTTTGTCAGAAGGCATAACTTACTAGCGCATCTCATACTGAGACCTTGATCACTATGTCAGACTTGGGATACTCTACTTCTCTAACTTTTAAAAAGTTTCGAAATAGCAACGGTCCAATTATTGATATTCGAAGTGAAAGAGAGTTTGCACAAGGACATTGGCCTGAGTCAATAAATGTTCCTTTGTTGAATAATCATGAAAGATCACTAGTAGGAATAACTTATAAAAACAAGGGAAGCTTAATTGCGATCAAAGAAGGTCTGAAATTAATCTATCCAAAGCTTCCTCAGTTAAAAGAAACCATAGAAGAGCTAAATAAAAGCATAAATATCAACTGCGATGAATCTCTTAGAGTCTATTGCTGGAGAGGTGGACTTAGATCTAAATGTGTTGTGTGGTTCTCAAATCAATTAGGAATAAATGCAGTTCAACTTAATGGAGGGTACAAAGGATATAGAAGGTGGGTTTTAGAGCAATTTAAGAAGGAATGGCCGCTAAAAATAATAGGTGGACGAACAGGGACAGGAAAAACAGACCTACTTTTAGCTCTTGAAAAAAGAAATGTTCACATAATTGATCTGGAGGGATTAGCTAACCATCGTGGTAGTAGCTTTGGATCACTTGGATTGCCTTCTCAACCAACCTCAGAGCATTTTGAGAATTTAATTGCAGAGTCACTAAGTAAATTTAATAAAAATGCTCCTAGTAACGAAGGCATATGGGTTGAAGACGAAAATCCAACTTTAGGTAAATGCCGAGTACCTAATGATTTATACAAACAGATGAAAAATTCACCAGTTATTGAAATCGTTAGATCAAAAAACGAGAGATTAAAAAGACTTATTGAGATTTACGGAGTACATCCTCAATCAAAACTGGAAGAAGCAACTATACGTATAAGAAAAAGGTTAGGCCACCAAAGGACTCAGTTGGCCATCAAAGCTATCAAAGAGAAAGACTGGGAAAGGGCTTGCCTTGAGATGCTTCACTATTATGACAAATGCTATGACTATCAACTTAAAAAAAATAGCTATAATGAAAAAGGTAGATCTTGCAGGGCTAAATAATGAAAAATCTGCCGATAAATTACTTAAAATGATTCATATGAATTAAAACCTATATAT